>JBKJSI010000146.1:0-4198 GCA_046595915.1 Pirellulaceae bacterium | reverse complement strand
TGTACCCGTCTGCTGCCATAACTTGGTTTTCACAATCCCAAATCACCAAGTCGAACGGGCCTGCTGCCCTTACTTCCGAATCACAAACTTCAGCGTCGTCTGACCAAATTTGCCCGAGTTCTTATCTTCCATCGTCAGCTGCAGCGTGTATTCGCCCTCATCGATCCCCTTCGGAAGATGCATCCGATACGCAAAAAAATAATCCCGCCGCCGCTGCCGGCACACACCATGTTCTGTTGGCAAATCAAGATCCGCAACTCGCTTTCCACTCGCATCAAGGATCTGATACGCGCCATGCAAGTCCGTCTCAAAAGCCTTCCCGTCATCCCGCTGCTTTGAGGCAAAGTTCTGAACCTCGACGTAGAGCACCACTTCCTCGTTCGGCTTAAATGTCGCATTCTCAAATTCAACATAGTTGCCAAAAGCCTGCACGCTCGAGCAGAACGTCGCGTTCTGCAGATCGAGCACACTCGCCGATTCAAGCTCCGACGTCGCTTCGCGAAGTTCCCGGCCAACTAATGCCGCCTGTCGATCGCGTCGGGGGTGATCCCCCAGCTTCACGCTGAGGTCGAGCACTCGCATCAGATGCATCCAATACTGCTTTTCAGCCGGCGTAAAACTTTCAGGCGGTGTGCTCGCCGCGTTCATATCTCCGGCGACAAGCAAAAAGATTTTCTTCCGCATCGCCAGCGAAAGCGAAGGATCATTCGCCGCGCCGCCAGAAATCTGGTTCCAAAGTTGCTCAAGATTGGCATTCGACAAAGTCGTCGGCGTGCTAGACGTCGCGACACTTTCAGGCTTGCCGACGCTCAAGGCATCTCCCGGCAGCGGCGCCTTCTTGTCACTCTTTTTGGGATTGGACTTGGCCATCGCCGCTGCGAACTCGGCCTGCATCACACTCGTGTTGATTCCAGGCAGGGAACTGCCGCCACCCTCATGATCAGGGTCGATGAGGCCACTCATAACGCTGCCCCGTTTATTCACCGTATCAAAGATCGCTTTTTGTCGTTCCTCAAGTGCCTTTTGCGCCTCACGAACTTCTTGCTCCGCATCGCGCCGCTGTTGAAATTCCATCATCGCGGTGAACTTCTCTTTGAGCGATCGCAATTCAGCGGCGAGCTCACTTTCCGCGTGAGCAGCATCCGCCGTCTCCTTCGCGGGCTGTCGATATTCGGCCTGCTGAATCTCACTCCCCTTTGGCGGCATCGGATCCGCTTTGACCACACTCGGCAACTCGCGCGGTGGAGTAAACGAAGTAGCTGCTTTGCCCTTATTTAACTTGGCTTCTTCGCCTGCGACCCATCTGGAACGCAATTCGGGTGACAAGCTCGCCAGGGCTTCCTCAAACTCCGCCATCTTGGCCGCGTCGAAATTCTGTTCCTTGCTAATCCGATTCAAAAAAGCCCGCGACTCCGCGTCCAGCTCAGGCTTTTTCGCAACCTGAGGCGGAGCCAAAGGCGGCGCGACCGCGCTGGTCAAGGTTTTGGATACACTCGTTTTCGGTGTCTCTGCTTTCGGTGTGCTCGCAACCGCGATCCGCTTTTCAGCCGAAACTTTGGAAGCCGCCGCAAACTGCGCCAAGTCATCGGCATCCGTAATCGACATCCGCTCCGGCGCGCAGCCGACCACAAAGCAGAGCGCGAGCAGAGCGAAGCGCGAATATCGGAAGCAACGTAGCAAGCGCATACCGATTACGACCCCAAAATGAAAAGACAAACGCCCGCGGATAGTAACCACCCCCCGGTTTCGCGCAAAGATGAATGAAGCCTCAAGGATGCTAGGGGAGCCTGCTAGCGAAGCGAGGCTGGCGCACAGTCCGAATGGGAGGCGAAACGATCAGGTGGCAGGGAAGCACCGCACCAGCGCGCGCCCCAGTACATTCCACCCCCAAATCCGCATACACTCTCCCCCACACCCCGAATCGGTATTCGTACTCGTACTCGCAGTCGGTACTCCCACTCCTCTCCCGTAGGGCAGGCTCCCGCCTGCCACCCACCCCACCCCGACCCCAAATGATCACCGGCCCAATCAAATGCCAAATCGACGCCATCTGGAACGCCTTCTGGTCCGGCGGCATCAGTAACCCGCTCGAAGTCATCGAACAAATCACCTACCTCCTCTTTTTGAAGCGACTCGACGACCTCCACACGCTCGAAGAAAACAAATCCACCCGCCTCAGAAAGCCAATGGAGCGCCGCGTCTTCCCCGAGGGCAAAGACAGCAAGAAACGCAAATTCGAAGACTTCCGCTGGTCCCGCTTCAAGCACTTCGCGCCCGAAGACATGTACACCGTCATCGGCGAACATGTCTTCCCCTTCCTGCGAACCGCCGGCGGCGAGGACTCGACCTACGCCCATCACATGAAGAACGCCCGCTTCACAATCCCCACGCCCGCCCTTCTCGGTTAGCCGCGACACGTGTTTTTTGAATAATAGTGCGGAGCGCGGCCTGCCACCAGAAAGCTTCACTCCTATTTGCGAACCCCAACACCACATTTGCAATCACCCCGTCACTCATCCACAATACGGTTTCCTCCTCAATAACCACCCGCCCTGAGCAGCCCTCCGATCCATGGACAAAAAATCCCTCACCGAAGCCGACGTCTGCCGCATCTATATCACGCCAGCGCTCCTTGGCGAAAACGGCGAAAAATGGGATTCCGCAGCGCAAGTCCGTGAGCAGTATTTCTTCACCGACGGGCGCGTCATGGTGCAGGGCAAATCGGTCCAGCGCGGCGAACGCAACAAAGCCGACTACCTTCTCTCCTTCAAGCCGAACCTACCGCTCGCAATCGTCGAAGCCAAAGACAATACCCACAGCCTCGGCGCCGGGATGCAGCAGGCGCTCCGCTATGCCGAAATCCTCAACGTCCCTTTCGTCTACAGCTCCAACGGCGACGCTTTCCTAGAGCACGATCGCCTCGCTAAGGGCGGCCCCATCGAACGCGAGATCCCACTCGACCAATTCCCCACGCCCGAAGAACTCTGGAACCGCTTCCGAGCCCACAAAGGCTACACCGCCCGCCAAGAACAAATCGTTACCCAAGACTACTACGACGACGGCTCAAGCAAATCGCCCCGCTATTACCAACTGAACGCCATCAACAATACCATCGAAGCGATCGCGCAAGGCGAAGGCCGCATCCTCCTCGTCATGGCGACCGGCACCGGCAAAACCTACACCGCCTTTCAAATCATCTGGCGACTGTGGAAATCCGGCGCCAAAAAACGCATCCTCTTTCTGGTCGATCGCAACATCCTCGCCGACCAAACCAAAACCAACGACTTCAAGCCGTTCGGCGCGGCGATGACCAAAATCACCAACCGCACCGTCGATAAGTCGTTCGAAATCTACCTCTGCCTCTACCAAGCCGTCACGGGAACCGACGACGACCGAAACATCTACAAACAGTTCTCACCCGACTTCTTCGACCTCGTCATTATCGACGAGTGCCATCGCGGCAGCGCGGATGAAGATGCGGCCTGGCGCGAGATTTTGACCTACTTTTCGTCCGCCACGCAAATTGGCCTCACGGCAACGCCCAAAGAGACAGAAACCACCTCCAACATCGAGTACTTCGGCGACCCGGTTTACACCTATTCGCTGAAGCAGGGCATCGAAGACGGTTTTCTTGCCCCTTACAAAGTGATTCGCATCGGCCTCGACCGCGACATGCTCGGCTGGCGGCCCGACTTAGGCCAACTCGACAAGCATGGCAATCTCATCGAGGATCGTCACTACAACCTCAGCGACTTTGACCGCAATTTGATTCTTGACAAACGCACAGAGCTTGTGGCGGCCAAAGTCACGCAGTATCTCCATGCCACCAATCGCTTCAACAAGACCATCATCTTTTGCGAAAACATCGACCATGCCGAACGCATGCGGCAAGCGATGGTCAACGCCAATGCAGACTATGCCGCTACCAACCCCAGGTACGTGATGCGCATCACGGGCGACAACCTTGAAGGCAAAGCCCAACTCGACAACTTCATCGACCCCGAATCGGTCTACCCCGTCGTCGCCTGCACCTCAAAGCTGATGACCACCGGCGTCGACGCCCAAACTTGCCATCTCATCGTGCTCGACAAAAGCATCCGTTCGCCCACGGAATTCAAGCAAATTATCGGGCGAACGGATGCTTTTGTCGAGCACGATGAGATGGCAAGTTTGGGCGTCGACGCCGGTGGTCATCAGC
>JBKJSI010000115.1:0-9695 GCA_046595915.1 Pirellulaceae bacterium | reverse complement strand
AACCACTCCTTGTTTGGCCGAGGCACCGCCCAAATATCCCCTTGCCAGAAAGGTCCGCCTTCGTCGTTGACGCTATACCTGTTGGTCCAGGGAGTTGCCGCCGCGTAGTCCATCAAGCACTCGATACCGCCAGCACGGCGAAGGTCAGATGGACGGCGCGAGGGGCACTTGTATTCGGGTACGGTGGTGGAACGGATGGTGTCGTTCGTTCGGTTGAAGTTCGTGCCAAAATTGATGTCATAAATGTTTTGCTTTTCCATGAAAGGCAGAATCTGATAGGCCCAACCCAATCCTTGCTTTTCAGCAGGAAAGGAGCTACCCGTTCCGTTTTCACGATAGTTTGGCAACCAAGGCCAAGGAGTGTCGCCTCCGGTGGGGAACTTTTGGAAAGTGTCATGGAAATTGTGCGTTGCCAAGCCCATCTGCTTCAGATGGTTGGAGCACTGCATGCGACGAGCAGCTTCGCGAGCCGATTGCACAGCCGGAAGCAGGAGTGAAACAAGCACTCCAATGATGGCGATGACAACAAGTAACTCCACAAGCGTGAAGCCTTGTCGCGAGGAAGAACGAAACTTCATTCTGCGACTCCGAAAAAACGAGAAAAAAGGAAAACCGACTTATGACTGCAAAAAAGTCGAATGCAAATTTAGGACCGAAAATCAATTAGCGTCAGGCGCTACTTTCTTCAAATCCTCCAGGCTCAATTCGGTCAATTGCCCTAAGGATGATGTGACATGCCGAAATCCGCCTGAACCTACCGATTCGTACGCGATGACATCACCGTTGATCAAGGTTCCCTCTCCCGAGGTGGGAGGTCCGCTCGACATTTTTAGTTCATAGCGAACTACGAAGGGTTTGCCATCTCGCGGCGAAATGAAAAGCTTTTCGATATCAGTGATTCCAAGTAGCTCTCGTTTTACGTCGGTCATGTTTGCGGTGATGAATTCCTTGAACTCTTTCTCGTCGGCAGGCGTTCTTCCCCGGGCTCGGAAAAAATCCATGTACTGGCCACCAAGCTGTTTCAACTCGCTATTCGAGGCAGCTTTTGTGTCAGGAGAGGTTTGGCAACCTGGCGCTACACTTAGCACTAGTGCTGCAAGGCAGTAAACGAGGCGATACATCGATTGCGTCGACATCTTATTCATGGAGAGCACTAGCAAAATAAGAATCTAAAGTAAGAATTCCGCTCCGAAAGAGCGCGCAAGGTGGCGCACGGAACCGAACAACCTCGGTTTTAATAGAAATCCGGCCGCAACGGAAGGGTTTTTTGACCTGTGTTTCGAGAATTCGACGGATTCGACGCCGGAATCGACCGCTTGGGGTCGAGTATCCGCCTTAAAACTTGTCGAGAGAATGACAAGTCGAAATCCACCTTAGCCGCGAAACTTGTGCTTAACTGCTTTAGCTACAACAACTTACACTTATCGCGTTGTTCACGAGAGAATTTCCTTGATGACATGGCCTCCGACGTCGGTAAGGCTTTCATCCCTTCCCTGGTGAAAATAGGTTAATTGTTCGTGATCGAGACCAAGCAGCGAGAGGATGGTGGCGTGGAGGTCGTGAAGGTGGACTTTGTCTTTCACTGCCTCGAATCCGAAGTCGTCTGTTTCGCCATAAGTGATGCCGCCTTTAACGCCGCCACCGGCGAGCCACATTGAGAAACCATAAGGATTGTGGTTGCGGCCTTTTTCGCCTTGGCCCTCGCTGAAGGGCATGCGCCCGAATTCGCCGCCCCAGACAATCAGCGTTGAATCGAGTAAGCCGCGTTGGGCTAGATCAGTGAGCAGTGCGGCAATGGGTTGATCGACTTCGGCGCCATGCTGACCGTGATTTTTTTCGATGTCGGTGTGTGCGTCCCAGGTTTCTTCGAGATGGCCGCCGCCAGAATAAAGTTGAACAAAGCGGACGCCGCGCTCGACAAGGCGTCTCGCGACGAGGCAGTTGCGGCCAAATTCATCGGTAGGAGATTTTCCGACGCCGTACATATCGAGCGTGTGCTGCGTTTCTTGAGTAAGGTCGACCGCCTCGGGCGCTTCGGCTTGCATACGGAAGGCGAGTTCAAATGATCGCGCGCGACTGGCGAGGTCGTCGACGGCTTTGCGTTCTTTGGCATGTTCCGCGTTGAGGCTGGCGAGCAAGTCGAGTTCGGCTCGCTGTGATGCTCGAGTTACATCGGCTCTAGGACGAAGGTCGAACACGGGATCGCCTTGGGAGCGAAAGAGAGTTCCTTGAAAGGTCGCGGGAATAAAACCGCTTGACCAATTCGGTTGTCCGCCGATCGGGCCGCCGCGTTTATCGAGGATGACAACATAGCCAGGGAGATTTTGATTCTCGGCTCCAAGGCCATAGATCGCCCAGCTGCCCAATGACGGGCGGCCGATGAAAGTCTTGCCAGTGTTCATTGCGACGAGCGCAGAACCATGAGCATGGCTATCGGTGTGGCAGGAACGGAGCACGGCAAGTTTGTCGGCGTGTTTTCTAACGTTGGGAAAGTAATCCGAAATCAAAAGTCTACTTTCACCGCCAGGCTGAAAAGGACGAAATGCAGGCGTCAGATATCCGACTTTTCTTCCGCCGGAATTGATGAACTTTTTATCGGCTGGGAGCGGTTGGCCGGCGTATTTTTGGAGTTCAGGCTTGAAGTCGAACGTATCGACCTGACTCGGGCCGCCATTCATCATCAGGAAGATCACGCTCTTGGCTTGAGCGGGGAAATGGCCTTTGCGCGCCGCGAGATCGGCGTGGGACGGTGTCAGGGGTTTGGGACTTGCGCCGAAGGAAAGGCCTTCGCCGGCGACCATGCTTGCAAGGGCGACGCCTGCGAAACCGCCGCCCATTTCCCATAAGAACTCACGTCGCTGCTGGCCGCAGGGAAATTGTCTTCGTTCGGTCATCAATGCTTCTCCAGTCACAAGGCAATTTGCAGTCGGCGCGGCAGTTAATCGACGAAAATAAACTCATTGCTGCTGAGCAAGACATGGCACAGAGCAGCGATCGCTTTGCGGCGTTGCGCTGCGGCGTCTTTCTCGATTTGCTTGATTCGCGGGAGTTGTTCTGCGTAAAAGCGTTCGCAGAGGCGGCGTTCCGCTTCGCTTGGCGAGCGCTGCATCACACGGCGATAGGCCGCGCCGACAACGTCCGGTTCGTCGAACATCTGATCGGCGAGAGCATCACTTCGTTCGAGAGTAAAGAGATTGTTCATCATGGCGAGTGCTTGCGGTGCGACGGTGGTCACTTCGCGCTGCGCGCAGGGCTGCGTCGTGTCACTCGCGTCAAAAGTCGCCATGAGCGGCACTTGGAGGCTGCGCTGCGAATAGAGGTAGAGGCTGCGGCGGAGTTGCTCGTTTAGTGGCGAGACTTTCCAGGCATCTGACTTGCGCGATAAGCCTTCTAAAGCCTCTTCGGCCACAGGCGGCCTGAAACCAGGGCCACCGAGGCGAAGATCGATATCGCCACTTGCCACGAGCATTGCGTCGCGCATCGATTCGGCGTCGAGGCGTTTGCGAACGGCTTTCCAGAGAAATTGGTTTGCGGGATCGATCTGGGCGAAGGCTTCTTCCCGTGGGTGAATCGACGACTGTTGGTAAGTCGCTGAAAGCAAAATGAGGCGATGAAGATGCTTGAGACTCCAGCCGCTTTCGATCAATTCACTGGCAAGCCAATCGAGCATTTCGGGATGGCTCGGCTTTGCGCCGGTGAAGCCGAAGTTGCCTGGAGAACTCACGATTCCACGGCGGAAATATTGCGTCCAAACCCAATTCACGATCACCCGTGCCGCGAGCGGGTTGTTCTTATCGACGATCCATTCCGCGAATTGACGGCGGCGATGGGTCGACTTGGCTCCCTCCGGCGGCGAGGCTAAGTCATGTGCAAGGGCGGGCAGGAAAGAGAGTGTCGCTGGAGTCACAGCCTCTTCGGGGCGATGGGGATCGCCCTTCTTGAGTCGATGCAGGGGCTTTGCTTCGCGTGAAATATCAGTCCAACCGAGCACGTCGTAACCAAGTTCTTCTTTTTTCGGGCCACCTAAGAGTTCGCGTTCGCGAGCCTCAATCGGCCCGGCCCAGAACGCGCTTGCGAGGCGGTAATAGTCTGACTGAGCAATTGGATCAAACTTATGGTCATGACATCGAGCACATTTAATAGTCAGCCCCAAAAACGCGGTTCCTGTCGCGTGAATTTGATCTTCGAGTCGTTCATATTGGTATTCCTCGGGATCATTGGGCTCGTCGTTCCAAGTTCCAAGTCGCAAGAAGCCAGTGGCGATGACGGTTCGCTCGTCGCGGCCTTCGATTTCGTCGCCGGCCATTTGTTCGAGGACGAATCGGTCGTAAGGCAAGTCTTCGTTGAACGACGATCGCACGTAATCGCGATAGCGCCATGCGCCTGGCTTTTCTTGGTCACGTTCGTAGCCGCTGGTGTCAGCATAGCGGACGAGGTCGAGCCAATGCCGCGCGAAGCGTTCGCCGAAATGGGGCGAGCAGAGCAACCGTTCCACGAGCCGTCTATACGCGAGGGGAGAATGGTCATTGGCAAATGCTTCGACTTCTTCATAACTGGGCGGCAGTCCAGCTACATCGAAATAGACTCGGCGAATCAGCGCCCGTGAGTCGGCTCGGCCTGCCGGCGCAAGTTTTGCGGCTTTGACTTTTTCGAGAATGAAAGCGTCGACGGGGGTTCGCACGTCGCCAATTTCGCTGACGACTGGCGGCCTCACCTTGCGAAGCGGTTGAAGCGACCACCAATCGCGACCCGCTCGGGTTGCTGTGGTGGTTTCAAAAGGGTCGAGGGTGCGTCCTTCGGGCCAGGGTGCGCCTGCGGCGACCCAGCGGCGAAAAACCTCAATTTCGGCGTCAGGGAGTTTTCGTGATTTGCCTTGGCGAGGAGGCGGCATGTCGCCGGCAGTGACATGAGCTAGGAGCAGGCTCGCATCGAGCGCCGCTTTGTCGATAACGGCGCCGCTGTCGCCCCCTTTGAGCAGCGATTCGTTTGTTTGCAGGGCAAGACCGCCCGCTTTTTCTTGGGTGCTATGGCATTCGAGGCAGCGACCGCTGATGAGGGGCGCGACTTCTTTTTCAAAGTCGGGCGATTGTGCGGAAGATCCGCTGCCAAGGAGAAGGAGGCCTAGCGGCAGCGCATAGCTGAGGCAGCGAGTGAGCATGAGGCTGCATTCGGTAGGTGTGGTGGGAGAGAGGCAGGCAGGACTGTTATCATGGCTTATGTGCGGCCCGGTTGCAAATATGGGGCGGACGCAGCTTTAGTCCTCTCCGAGATAGTGGATTTCAACTCGTTGGCGTTGGCCCTGGTTTTTGCAAATGAACTATTACGCCCACGCCTTGCCGTTTCTCGACAATCCTTATTTTGTTGCCGGGGTAGCGACGCCGGATTGGCTAAGCGTCGTGAATCGTAAATGCCGCGCAAGAGCGAAGTTGGCAGCGCCATTTACGACCCATGAAGATCCACGTCGCGCGGCGTTAGCGAAGGGAATTGTGCAGCACCATGAAGATGATGCTTGGTTTCATCAGAGTGATGCTTTCGGCAAATTGCAGTTTGATTTCACCCGGCGCTTTCGCGAGGCCTTGCCGGGCGACACCTCGATGCGCCCTGGTTTTTTGGGGCACATTGTCGTCGAGTTATTGCTAGATGCGATTTTGATTGAGCGGGATATCGGCGGGCTCGACAACTATTATCATGCGCTCGATTCACTCGATTCGGAGCTCGTGGGCGAGTGGGTGAGCGAGATGGCGACGGTACCCGCGGTCGGTTTACCCTATTTGATAGACCGTTTCCGCGAGGTCCGGTTCTTGTACGACTACTTAGACGATGCCAAACTGCTCTACCGCATCAATGGCGTGCTGCGGCGCGTGAAGCTCGATGAATTGCCCGATAAATTCGAGCCACTATTTGCCGCTGCCCGTGAAGAAGTGCGAGAGATGACTCAAGACCTCTATCCTGCCTTTGATTTATCGCGGATGGCGCCACGACCTCGACCTCAGTAGCACCCTCTTTAGTTTGACCTCTCAACTGCCCTCTCAACGTACTTGGAGAATCACCATGAAGTTCGGTATGAATTTGCTTTTGTGGACCGGCGATGTTCAAGAATCTCACCTGCCGGTGATCGAATCACTCAAAAAAATGGGCTACGACGGCGTCGAGATTCCGCTCTTCAATCTCGATGTAGCCAAATGCGCCGCGCTCGGCAAACAGCTTGATAACCTGGGTCTCCGCCGCACCGCCGTCACCATTCGCGGCAATGATGACAACCCCATCAGCCCCGATGCCAAAGCCCGCGCCGCCGGCGTCGCCAACAACAAAAAGACCCTCGACTGCTGTCAGGCGCTCGGCGCCGAAACACTCGTTGGCCCCTATCACTCGGCGATCGGCCTCTTCAGCGGCGCCGGTCCAACAGGAGACGAATGGAAATGGGGCGTCGACTCGATGCGCCAAACCGCCGAGTACGCCCAAAAGACCAACGTCATGCTTGGCGTCGAATACCTCAATCGCTTCGAAACTTATCTGCTCACTTCCGCCGCCGATACCGTGAAGTTCGTCAAGGATGTGAATCATCCGTCGTGCAAGATGATGTACGACACCTTCCATGCGAACATCGAAGAAAAGAACCTGGCGGACACCATTCGCCACTGTGCGCCGCACTTGTGCCACGTTCACATTTCTGAAAACGATCGCAGCACGCCTGGCACGGGCCATGTCGATTTCAAAACGACGTTCGACACGCTCCGCGAAGTTGGCTACGACGGCTGGCTCATGGTCGAAGCCTTTGGGTTAGCCCTCCCCGAAATCGCCGCCGCCACCAAGATCTGGCGCAAAATGTTTACCACCGAAGAGAAGCTGGCCAGCGATTCCCTCGCCTTCATGAAAGCCGAAGTCGCCAAACGCTGGTAAGGACATTTTGATGCCCAGCAATCCCTCTACGGTCCCTTTCCCAACGCCGCTCTCCAATGAAGCGGCGTGGGAGCGTCTACCGCAAGCGATCAAGGGCCAAGGTGCGCCACTCCCGATTTGGGCACGGCAGCTTGCGGCTTTTTTGCCGAAGACGACTGCGTCGCTTCTTGCACTCGATTATGCACAGCGGGCAAGCAACCCGATTCCGCCGCGACTTCGCGCGGCGATGCGGTTGATTTCGGCGCATACCGTCGGTAGCGAAGCGGCTCTAAAAGTTGCCGTCAAAGACGCTGAACTAGCGGGAATGACAGAGGCCCAACTCGAACTAGATCCCTCCGATTGGACTTTAGGGGAACGTCGGGCGATCGAATTCATGTATCGAATGGCTCATGCACCTGCTGGAATTGAGGATCGGCGGTTTCAAGAGCTCATCGGATACTTCGGCGAACAAGTAACCGCTTCCATGGTGCTGCTTTCGGCCTATGCCAGTTTTCACAACCGCCTTCTGATCTGTCTCGGTACACCTGCATCTGACTGCCTTCCCTCTCAGGAAATCATATTCGCGCCTGAACAACTCGTATCTTCAACAACGCCTCCGTCGCCACGTATTGTAGAAGAGGGAAGTCAGTCCGCGTTCGAAAACGAGGTAGAGACTTTTCATCGTTGGTCGGTAGAAACCTTTGAACAGCTCCAAGAAAAGCTCGAAGCCCAACGCCAAAAACCAACTCGCCTCCCGATTCCCGACTGGGAAACCTGCGCCAAAAATCTCCCACCCGGCCTCATCAATAAGCCCAGCGACATCATCTGGTACCGCATCGTCTTCGGTTATGCGCCAGAGCTCGCCGTCCCCTTCGAATACTTCATGCGCACGAGCGGCTCCGAGGCTGATGGCAAGTGGGACCGCATTTTCGCGACGAGCCTTTTCTGGGTCACAACGAAAGCAATTGACTGCCCTTACTGTATGGGCCATTGCGAGATGAATTTCGAAGTCGCGGGTCTCAGCAAAGAAGAGATCGCCGCCCGCAGCCGCTTTTTGGCCAGCGACGACTGGTCAAGCTTCCCGCCCCGCGAACAAAGGGCTTTTGCATTTGCTCACAAGCTGAATTTCCCAATCCGAGTAACTCCGTCAGACATCACCCAACTCCGCCAAGACTTTGGCGACGAAGCCGCCCTCATCATCATGCTCAACGCCTGCCGCTATCACTACATGACCCGCATCTCAAACGGCTTTCAGTTAACGCTGGAGCGGGAGAATGTGTTTTTTGACTACTACAATGTGAAGGCAGAGCGTTAAAGCGAGCTGGCGCCATCACTTTCATTGCTGTCACGCCGTCATGGTATTTCGGTGATTTCTACAAAAGCGAATTGACGCAAGCTCGCGCGATTCCTAACATCCTCCGCGCTGGCTGCTCTGCGAACCGAGTCTGCATGCGCTGGTGACAGCGTGGCAGATTGGGGATGTTTTGAGGAATAACTCAACTCTCCCGATCGTGCGGGTCGAAGAGTAGACGCGACGATTTGCGCCAAAGCAATGCGGCCGTAACCGTTCACCCAATTTTCAAACACTAAGCGACAGGGAAGACTCTTCCGCCAGCGAGGGGCCGTGGCGGGAGAATTGCGAGTCGCACCATTTCACAAGGACGTGAAATCCATGCTGAGCAAATCGCGCAACCGCGCTTTGAAAGCGCTCTTTGGCTCCGCCATGTTGCTGGCCCTGCCGCTAGCCACCGGATGCCAAACCGGGAACTTCGGCGGCAATATCCCAGGCTATGGCATGATTTCCGGCTGGTGGAATGGCCCTGATGCATCGAAAGCCGATCCCAATAAGCCACCCGCAGGTTTCCAGACGCCTTCCTCCAAGGCCGATCCCAATGGCAGCTCTTATGCTGGCGGTGGAGGTGGCGCGGCTCGCGGCCCACGCGGCGGCTACGGTTCCCAAGCGGACACCGGCGGCTATCCAAAACAAGCAAGCAGACAGGGCCCCTCCTACGCCGCAGGCGATCGATCAAACCCCAACAATTGGGGCGGCTCCGCCAATCGACAAGCCAGTGGGTCATCCCCAGCTGATGACGTTGAAGGTGATTACGCAGGCGCCCCCGCCAAGGGTTACGGCGCCAGTCGCGGCGATCGGACCGCCCCTGGTTACGATCCGTACGGCGGCAACACGCCGAGCAATGTTGAAGAGCCATCTGATGAATTGCCGGGCCGCGCTTCCGCATACTCCGCTGATGCGCGTGGTTCGTCTGCGTCGCGTAATGCGGGGGGCTATGGCAATCGCACGGTCTCCGGCAGTGATCGCGCCACGAAGACTGTCGTCGACGAGGGAACGGCCGGGCGACGTGGAACTTCGTCCTATTCCGCAGGCGGTGGCCGCTATACCGAAGAAACTGGCGCCGAAGAAGCTCCTTTAGGTCGTTCAACCCGTTCCGCAAAGATCTCCGATGACGAAGAGGCGATGACCGCCGACGAAGATGTCGAAGCGACCTATCCGAAAACCAAGGGTTACGGCTCGAGCTACAAAGTACCTTCGACTCGCGGCGCCGCGGCGCCGACTGATGATCGACGTTATCCCTCGTCCAAGTCGACTGGCGGCGCCGGCCGAGCGACCGACGAAGATTACGGCATGAGCGAAACCGAAGCCGCAGGTGAAGAGCCAGCAGTCGAACAAGTCGCTGCCGTGGAACCCCGTCGCTATGGTCTCTCCACCAAAGCCGCGGACATGCTCGAAAAAAGCGGCGACGACTCCGAATTCCGCCCCGGCAGCACCAGCCGCCCCGGTTACCGCAAAGCCAGCA
>JBKJSI010000028.1:0-12480 GCA_046595915.1 Pirellulaceae bacterium | reverse complement strand
TTGTCGGGCTGGTCGAGTTCTTCTTCCGAAAGTAGTCGCAGCTGCTGGTTCGTTTGATAAAGCTGCATTTCCTTGTCGCGAACTTCGAGTGCAACGCGGTGCCACTTACTCAGCTGCTCGGTGATCCAAACTAGATGCTGGTCCGGCGAGAGCACGTAAAGCTGAAACGCTGGCGAATAAACGCGTGGACGATTGGGGAAATAATCTTCGGCAAAGATCCGAACTTGAATCGGCTGCGGCTCGATCTTCAGCTTTTCCGCACAGAAGACGCCGGCTAGTTCGAGCGTTTCTTTGTCGCTGCCGCCGGCGGACAAAATCTGCTCGCCGGTCGCGGGCTTTTCGGCGGACTCGGTGTCGAGCGGCTTCCACTCGATGCCCACCAGCTTCACACCGAAGTCATCGAGGGCGCGAACATTGAAGTTGATCGATTCGGAAACGAGCACGACTCGTTGTCGCGGCAGATTTTCACAGCTGAGTGCTGGCTGTTCGTCATCAAGAGCGGTGATGGCAAGCGTGAAGGGCGCCTGGCCCTTCAGACCAAAAGCATCTTCCCATTCAAAGTTCATTTTCGAAGAAGCATCGACAACGCGAGCATCGCCGCTGAGCTTTGCGGCGTTGATTGTTGCTTTCTTGCCATCGATTTCGGCTTTGGAAAGATCGCGATTTGCGGTCGCGGTGAATTCAACTTGGCTGCCCTTCACAAGCGAAATAGCGCCGCCGCGAACATCGCGTCGTAGACCTTCTTTGCGCTGAAGATATGCCGGTAACTTTACATTGGCGCTAACGGCGGATAGCTCGGGGCGAAGCATCGGCTCGAGTCGCACACGCTGCTGCGAATCGCCGACATTGAGCTTCAGCCATTCCGGTTGAATCTGAGGCGAGACGGCGAAATCATACTTGCCGTCATTGAGCGTTGCCGAGAGCGGCGACTGGGCGCCGACTTGGCCCGAGCCGGTTTCAGGATGCCACTGCGAATCCTTTAAAAGGTGAACGGAAATGTTCACTGGCTCGCCATGCGCGACGACCATTTTGCTTGGCAGTTTTTCAACCGCCGTGAAGGTGTATCGCTCAACCGGTCGCCAAGGAGAAAGAAATCGGCTCAGGGCGTTGGTCGCGGCAGCCGGGAAAATCAAAAACAAAACAACCGCAATCGCAAGCGGAACGGCTGCGACGATCGCCCAGGATCGGTGACGAGGAGTTGGCACCGCGTCTCGGAAATCGCGTTGCTTGGCCGCATCGGCGGCTTGCCTGATGGCGCCGGTAACGAGGGCCTTTGAACGCTTTTGTTCTTGCTCATTCTTGGCAAGCTCGATGGCGCCGAGCATCTGGTCGCCAAGGCCGGGGTATTTTTTGGCCAGAAGCCGAGCTAACTGTTCCAAATGGCGATTGCGCCAAATCCAGCGATGGAGAAAAACCGGTGCATACGCGCACCCGGCGATCGCGGTCAAGAAGATCGCCAGTCGCGCGACCATCGGCGTATCGCCAAAGCGATCGAGCCCGAAGACGAGCAGGTAACCAAGCAACACGCCGAAGGCCGCGCCGCAGATCGCCTCGATCGATTTGATTTTCCAAAGACGCTGCCGAAATTCGTGCAATTGTTTTTGCAACGACTCCGGGACTTCGATCTGATTGACGTGGCTAATAGGACCGCTCATTTCAACTCCTTCTTCAAAGGCGCGCAGGCGCAACGCTCCATCCGCCGTTGGAGACAACCTGTTTTACCGTGGCCGCAGCAAAAATTCGATGACATTTTGATCGTAATTTGGTTTTTGGACAGCATTTACGACAATCCTCCAACCCGCAGCGATTCAGATCAGGCCGACGTACTTCCGGGCAATCCAGAAAAGGCCCAAAAGCCCGACCAAAATCGAAGCTACTACCGGGTGGCACCAGAGCTGCACCCTCCTAATGGAGGGGGGAGGCTCTGGGAGGGCCGCTAGCTTCTGAATTACCGAGTCGACGTTATCAATCGCGATCATTTCGCCTTGGGTCACCCGCGATAGCTCTTCTAATACGTCGGGCCGGGCAGCTTTTCCCGGTCGCTCGCCAACCGTTCCCTGCACAAAGATCGAGGCTTCCAGCGTGGAGCTGTTTTGGCGGCAAGAGAGCACAACCTGATGTTTTCCTGGCTCCCGGAAGGTCGCGCGGGCTGAATATTGGCCCCATTCGTCATCGCCAGCCTCAAAGCGGATCGTTTCGACCGCTCCAGAGGGGGCGGTGATGCGAGCCGAAACATCCCCCCTAGCGAGGGGGCCGCCGGCAGAGTCCATCACATTCGCGGTAAGGCTAACCGTTTGTTTGACCTGCGGCTGTTCGGGTGAATAGTAAAGCCGCATCGTTTCGCCCTTGGCCATGTTGCGTTGGTAAGCCATCCAGCGGACGACCTGGCCCCAAAAGCGGTAGTGATATTTGTCTTCGACCCCTTTTCGCCAACGCCAGGCGCCATCGGTGCCCATGAAGAGCACTTTCCCCGAACCGAACGTGCGAGTCGCCAAGAGCGGCAGGCGGCCAAATTCGTTGGACGATTCTTGATGGACGCAGAGCACCTCGACGCCAGCCTTGGCTCGCACAACCGGCGCATACCACTGAAAGCCCGGCAAGCCCTCCCAGACCGCCGCATTTTCTTCCGGCGTGTCGGCGAGCTTGGTGAGCAAGCTTCGCTGGCCCTGCTCGGTCAATTCAAAATGATTGGGAGTTCGCGAACCCCATCCTTCCGGCTGCGCGGCATCGAGTTGAACGGGACAGAGATCACCGAGCTCGGTTCCCATAAGAGAAAACTGTTTTCCGAGGAAGCCAGGCAAAAAGACGAGGCCGGTGGCATGATGCTCGACGACCCCTTTGATGAGCCGACACTCTTCTTCCGTGATTTGGCCATCTTCAAGACCCACATCGCCGAGGAAGATCACGTCATATTTCGACAGCTCTTCAATCTTTTCGGGAAAGCTCTTAATGTAGTCCGAGTTTCCCCCGCCAAGCTTGTTGAGGCCGGGATGGAACAGGAGGCAATTGACATCGACGCCGGGGTCGCGCGAGAGAGCGTTGCGAAGGTAGCGATATTCCCAGCGGGGCAAAGACTCGACGATCAGCACTCTCAGCTTTTCTTCGCGAATGGCAATCGGCGCGGTGAGACGATTGTTATCAGCAAGTAGCTCCTCCGCTTGGCGCGGGACATCGAGTGTGACGGTGTAGTCGCCCACCGCTTTCGGTTTCCAAATAAGCCAGTCAGCAGTTCGCCCCATCGCGGCGATGCGAACTTCCTTGGTGACTTCGTCGCCATCGGAAGTAGTGAGCTTCACCGTCACGAGTTGCTCGCGCGGGAGTGTACTCTCGATGCTAAAGGGAATCCGCACCGCCTTGCCTGCAACGCCAAAGGTGGGTGCATCGAGTGCGAGCAATTCCAAATCAGGAAGTCTCGTCGTGGCCCCCACCGGAATGGAGTAAATCGGCACGCCCTTGAGTCGCAGATTCGCAGCGGCCAAAACCGGCGGCTTTCCTTCATTCCAATCGCCATCAGTAGCAAGTACGACTCCACGGAGGTTCTTGGAGTTCTTCGCGAGATTCGCGAGCGGGTCATGAAGATTGGTGCCCTTTCTCCCAGTTTGATCTTCGCTGACGCCAACCTCAGAAAGCGGCTGAATCACGACTTCAAGCTTTTCGCGTAGTTTGTCCCACTTAGGGTCTTTGATGAGTGATTCGATCACTTCCTTACGAGATCGCGCATTCTTCTCGGTCCCTTCAACAATGTCGCGCGTCTCCATACTCGTCGAGTCGTCCCAGACAATCGCGACGGTCGGTTTCTCTTTGGGCAGGAACTTTTCGACCCATTCCGGCTGATTAAATAGCAAACAGCCGATCGCGATAATCGCCAGACGAATACTCTCCAGCACGGCATAGTCGCGGCGAAATCCACTCCGTTTCCAAGCCCAAAAGCCAATCGCCGCCGCGAGTGCGACCACCGCGATCGAAATCACCACCGTCAGCGGCGTCGAGAAAAAGGAAACCGATCGTGCGACGTTCATGCGGCAGCCCTCGTCACGAGCGGCGTCACCGTCGTCTTCTTCGGCAAACAGAGAATCGCTTCCGCGAGCAGTGCAATGAGCATCGCGGTCAAAAAGCTGCGCCAGATTTCTTCGATCAAGGATTTGAAGTTACCCGCTTGATCGCTGACCTTAATGAAATCGAGCCCGGCAAAGATTTTGTCGAGCTTGGCGTCTGGAACCAGTGTGACCTCATCTTCGATGGCGGAGCGATTGATCACCATTAACGCTTCATCTTTTTGATAGACCCCGCTGCTGCCGGGATATTCTGTTGAAAGCGTTTCTGAGGCGCCTTTGAGCATCTTCCATTCGGTGGTCGATTCACCATCGCTCGCTCGGGCTTCGAGCTGTTTGGCTTTGCTGAGGACCGCTGCGCCTGCGTTGAGAACTCGCTGAACAAACGCATAGAGCACGACGCCGCTGGTTGCCAAATTGGAATCGCTTGGCGCCGGCGTCGTGGCCCAGAAATAGGCGGAGCCATGGAGCGTCGGCGGCTTCGCCAAAAGTGGGTCGCCACCAAAAAGTGTCGCAAGCGGCGAAGCGTTCCCTTCCCATTTGCAGAATTGACGAATATCGAGCTTGCCCACCGGTAATGCCGCGCCGCTTTGCGTTCTCGAGAGCGCATCTGCATCCCCGCGCCAAGTATCCGCATGAACGGCGTCGGGCGCGGTCTTCCACTCTGACCAGGTCATGCCAAAGATCGAGTCACTCGTCGGCGCGCGGGGCGGAAAGAAAACAACTTGCCCCCCGCGATCGACAAAAGCTTGCACCAAATCAGCCGCCTTACCGCTCGGCAAAGGGGATTGCCATAGAAGCAGGGCCACATTCTCCCAATCGACTGCCGACAATTGCTCCGTCGCAACAGTTTCAGTCTCGCACTTCACCGACGGATCAGGCGAAATCGAGGCACTCAATTTCAGCGGCAATTCGACATCGGGCTCCGCCGTCACCAGCACAGTCTTTCTCGGCGCCGGCGTTTCGAAGGCAAAATAGAATTCATCATCCGAAGGATTCGCATCGCTCGGAATCGAGACTCGCCCCCAAGACTTCGTCACCTGCGCGCCAACGGCAATCGCATGATTCTTCAGCTCCGCCGCGCCGCCATTGAGCTCCACATTCACCGTCGAGCGGGCGCCTTCAATCTCAAATTGCACCGGAATCGTAAGCTTCGTTTCCGCAGGCGGATGGCGAGTAATCGAAAGCGAAACGAGCACTTCCGAAGCTTCGGCGCCCTTGGATAGCCGAGCTTCGGTCACGCGAATCGAAGTATTGACCTCGGTCGTCGGCTCGTAAGTGAGCAAGTGAAATCGCACCGCCGCGGGAAATCCGAGCATGGCGTCACGAATCGTCGTCCACCTACCATCTTCCGATTTCCAGTCCCCTTCCCGCATGTCAGAGCAAATCCAGATCTCGGTCCTACCCGGTCGATTGTCACGAATGTACTTGTGCGCCGCCTCGAGCATCGCCGGAATATCTGCGGTGGCGCTGCTTGGCCCCGCGTTCGGAAGCGACAAGAGCGCCTCTGGCGATTCGAGCTCCGACGGCGTGCGGCCATAACTATCGATCAGCACCCAACGTTTCGATTTGAGTGTTTCGAAGGTTCGTGCCAGCTGATTGCGCCCCGCTTCAAGTTTGGACTGCGCCGCTGCGGTGCTCCGCTCTTGCATACTAGGCGAACGATCAAGCAAGATGATTGTCGTATCGGCTTGCTGCCCCGCCGCCAAACCGAGCCAGCCGCTAGCAAGCGGTCGGGCGATGGCGACCAACAGACCCAAAATCGCTAAGGTGCGAAACAAGAGAATGAGCCATTGGCGAAGCCGCGAATACCCGCGCGACATCCTAGTCGCGGCGAGCAGGAACATCATCGCCGCCCACTGGATATTCTGAAATCGCCGCTGATTGATCAGGTGGATGATGATCGGCAGCGCCGCGATCGGCAGGCCAAGCAGCAGCCACGGTTGCAGAAAACTCATCGCATCCCCTTCGCCGCCGCACGGCCTAAGAGGAAACGGACAAGCCCTTTTTCGTAGTGCTCATCAATCGAGATGCGATGGTAATCGATCGAAGTCGAGCGGACGACTTGCTTCATCGACTCAAGATACTGTGACAACGCCTTGTCATAGCGATCCTTGATGTCATTCGGCTCCGCGAAAATCGCTGGCCCGCCTTCCATATCCAAAAACCGCATGGGGCGCTGAAAACGAAAATCAAGTTCGAGCGGGTCGAGCAAGTGAAACGCGGCGACATCATGATGCCGAAATCGCAAGTGCTCAAAACAGCTGCGAAGGATCTCTGGTTCAACGAAAAAATCGGAAGCAATAACGATCAGCGCCCGCTGGCGAATCGTCTCCGCGAGTTCATGCAGCACATCGGCCAATTTCGTTTCGCCCGCCGGCTTGGCCTGCTCAATGACATCCAGCACAAATCGCAAATGAGCTCCACTGCGCCGCGGCGGCAGTGTTTTTACGATGCCATCCGCGACACAGCTAATTCCAACTGCATCGCCTTGTAGACTCGCCAAATAGCCGATCGTCCCCGCCAATCGCCGCGCATATTCAATCTTCGTCACGCCAGTCGAGCCAAATGCCATCGAACCGCTCGTATCGATGATTAAGCAGCAACGCAGATTGGTGTCGGCCTCAAATTCCTTGATGTAGTAACGATCCGAGCGGCCATAAGCACGCCAATCGAGCCGCCGCAGATCGTCGCCCGGCACATATTTGCGGTACTCGGCGAACTCGACGCTCGAACCACGGTGCGGGCTCGTATGCCGCCCCGAAACGTTTCCTTGCATCGGCCGACGCGCAAAAATCGGCATCGCTGAAAGCCGCGACAGCACTTGAGGATCGAGAAAACTTCGCGTCGAGGAGATCAAGCATGCACCCTGGAAAAACCAAACGTCACAGAAATACAAGCGCGAATCAGGCTTCGTTAAGCCTGGCTCGCAGTTTCCTCTAACAGTTTCCGCACGATCTTCTTTGCATCAAATCCCTCCGCTTGCGCAGCAAACGTTGTGACCAATCGATGCGCCAGCACCGGCTCAGCAACTTCGAGCACATCTTCCAGTCGCGCCATATAGCTGCCATAGAGCGCAGCCCTAGCCTTGGCGCCCAGCACCAAATTCTGCACAGCACGTGGCCCCGCTCCCCAACTAACCAGCGGCTTGAGCCACGCAGGCGCAGTCGGGCTCTCCGGCCGCGTCTTTCGCGCGAGCCGCGCTGCGAACTGATAAATATGGTCCGGCACCGGAATTCGCCGCACGAGTTGCTGATGCTCCAATATCTCCGAACCGACCAGCAGTGACTCGAGCGTCACCGGCTCCGCACCCGTCGTCGTTCGCGCGATCATGATCTCCTCTTCTTCAGAGGGATAACCGAGCTCGATCAAAAACATAAAACGATCGAGCTGTGCCTCAGGCAGCGGATACGTGCCTTCTTGCTCGACAGGATTTTGGGTCGCGAGCACAAAGAAAGGTGCATCGAGCTTATAGGTCTTGCCGACGACGGTCACCTTCTGCTCTTGCATCGCCTCCAACATCGCAGCTTGCGTCTTCGGTGGAGCGCGGTTGATTTCATCGGCCAGCACGATATTCGCGAAGATCGGCCCTCGCACAAAGTGAAACACGCGGCTTCCATCGGGCGCGTCTTGCAAAATATCGGTGCCGGTAATGTCCATCGGCATCAGGTCAGGCGTGAACTGGATGCGACTAAACTTGAGCGACATCGTCTCTGCGAGCTTCGCAACGAGCAACGTCTTCGCCAAACCAGGCACGCCCATCAGCAAACCATGCCCGCGGGCGAAGAGACAAATTGCCAGCCGCTCGATCGTCAGCGTCTGACCGATAATCACGCGGCCCAGTTCGGTCTTGAGCTTGCCATAAAGATCGCGGAGCCGGTCGATCGCCTGAATATCATCATCCCCCAATTTGGTGGTCGGGGGACTCATCGAAGCAGTGCTCATGGAGGCGAATTCCCTGAAGTTATTGCAGTAATGATAGCGGTAGGTTCAACACCGGCGCGACGCCCGCGAGAGTGCCAGCGGAGAAGCTGGAGCGGGAATCATGGCTCAAAAGGTGTGCATCATGCAGGTGGGAGAGGTACTGTCTTACCAAATCTTACTCTCGATTCCAACGATTGGTTCGTGACGCGGCGAATTATTCGTCGATGTGTCGCCCAATAGGGACACCGCGAGTAAAGCATAATTCCGTTGCTGGGGGTCGTCTATTTTGCCTCGAACGAGCTTTCAGTTTGAACACCGCAAAATCCGCTTAGTATTTACGCCGCGCTGAAAAACGGGCTAGAATGCACCTCTGGCGAATGCCGTTGACTGTCAAGTTTCGATTTGGAATTGGTTACTTCCAATGCACCGAACTTATTTTGTGGAGCAAGAATGATGTTTGCGAGACTGCTAATCGGCTGCCTCCTTGCTGCCATTTGCATTCAGGGGGTTTCCAACGCGCAAGAGAAGGAAGACCCATTTGGCGTTCCTGGACCAGGTGGAGATGATCCATTTGCCACGGAGCGCGGCGCACCCAAAGCGGTCGAAAAATCCCCCTTCTGGGAAGCCGAACCGCTCAAGTTCGAAAAGCTCAAAAAGATCGATGTCCGGCTAGTCGAAACTCCCAACGAAGCAATCGATTTCGCCGTCATTCAAATAGGTGAGTCTAATCCCGCCAATTACCTCGATGACGGCAAGCCGAGCAATGTCTCCGCTTTCCTAGAGAAAGCGACGATTCCCTATGCAATCGGTGACGAGCCTCTCAAGGTTGGCTCCAAGGTTTACCGCGATCGGAAGTATGTCATCCAAGAGATTCCCGAAATCCTTCGAGGGCTTACGCACCTTCAGACACGAGCTGCGCATAAAGCGATTGTCGATTCTCGATATTCGATTGTGCTCTCCACGGAAAAGCCTACGTGGGTTTTTCTTGCTATTGATGAACGAGCGTTCTCGAACTACTCGTCTCTAGGAACGCCTGGTTGGTTCAAGGAATATTCCCCAACCGAATTGAAGATCGTGACGGATGACCCGATCATGGCGGGCTACAGCGCATATAAGGTATTTGCAAAAAAGGTCGCGCCCGGCAAATTCGTTTTAGGTGCGCCAGCGCTGGAAGTACGACGACACTCCATGTACTTCGCCTTCTTCGCCGAAGCAGAATAACGAGCGCTCTCGAACCCACTATGTGCTAATCCTCGCCGCTTGTGTCTATCCTGCGAACCCTGTACATCCTCTCAGTAAAGTCTTTTGGATGCAGACAAAAGTTAGAATGGATCATGTTGCAGGCCCACGAATCGCCAAATACCCGAACACCAGCGTGAAGTAACAGAAGAGCACCGTCAGCAGGTGATACCCCGCCCGCAGCCACCATTTCCCGAGAAACGGCTTAGCGTCGAGGAATGCCTGAAGCGAAAGCCGAATCCCCCAAAAGAGCGCGGCATAAACACAAACGCCGCGAGCCAAGCCTTTCGCCGCCGCCAGTTCACTGGCATAGACGATGCTGATCACGCCGAGGCAAATGATTCCCAGAACCACGTAGCCGCCATACACAAAATACATCTGCCGATGCAACTTCGGTAAGCTCGCTAGCTCATTACGCCAGTCAAGTTGAAACGGCACCAGCGATGACGCGACTAAAACGCTCAATTGCAAGATCCCTGCGACAAATACCAGCCAGCTCATATCGATATTCATGGGATCGACCTTATCGCCTGTAAAAAAGGAACGACGACCTCGACCACAAACACTCGCGGAAAAAGCAGCCCTACCGGCGCCACAAGCACGGCGCCTGCGAAGAGCCGCCCGCGCCATCCCGATCCAAGGCCGATCCACCGTCCGAACTTGCTTCGTTCCCCAAGCAAGCCGATGCCTTGAATCAGAAAATAGATCGTCGGCCCTCCATACCCGCCGCCTGCGGGCACGGCGATGGCCAGTTCATGAATCAGACCGCTGAACAGAAAAGCGAGTAACGAGCCGATCGCCAATCCGCAGCGGCTCGTAAGTGGGCGAAATACAAAGCGATGCGTCAAATCTCTGAACGCCCGGTTCCAGCGTTTCCCCCAAAACTCACTGAGGCTCGTCGCGAGAATCGGCCAATCCATTAATGGCGGCGCGTTCATTCCTCGCGTTCGCCAATAGCACGAGAGCAAGTGAAAAACGCCGAAGTGGAGGGAGAAGACGATCCCGATCATTCCAATCCAACCTGCAACAAGCGGATTTGCAGAGTTGGAGATCGAAACGCCGATGGCGACAAGCGAAAGACCGAAAAGAGTTTTCGCGCCAGCAAAGGTCCACTCAAAAAGTCGCGGTGAATGAACTGCCTGGCGCTCTGCCACAAACGCGACCGAATCGAGCCCAGGCCAGGCAAGAAAATACGCCGCAACTCGCGCGCCGGTGACCTGCGAATCCCTTAACGACATCCAACTCAGCCATTTGGCGATCGCGAAGACACCGATCGCGATCGTCCACATGATTGCCCAGCGCGGCCATGCAACTCCATGAATAATCTCGCCTATCGCCTTCATGGCCGCGACCACGAATACGCCATCGCAAACCAGTGATATAGCGATGGCGGTCATGGGAGAGTTTTCAACAATGAGCGATAAGCGATTGCTCCGTAAACGCAACCGCACATTGGACGACCACTTAACGCAGCAATTGTTTCTCGTTCTCCAATCCTGTAAATCTTGTTCATCCTGTCTGAAATGCGCTTTTTGGACAGGCTGGCAAGGATGAATAGATTGACGGCAAGAAAATCGTTTTCAAAGCGAAGAACACCGAAATGGCAGACCTCACCAAAACCAGCAAATTCCTCAGCCTCATCCTGCGCCACAAGCCCGAAGAAATTGGCCTGTTCCTCGACGCCAATGGCTGGGCCGACGTCGACGAATTGATTCGGCTTGTAAACCAGCATGGCAGATCGCTAACACGCGAACTCTTAGATCGCGTCGTCGTCGAGAATGACAAAAAGCGCTTCGCCTTCAGCGAAGAGGGCAGCCGCATCCGCGCCAGCCAGGGCCACTCCGTCGAAGTCGACTTGGCGCTAACGTCCATGCCGCCGCCTGACATCCTTTTTCATGGCACGGCCACGTGCTTCCTCGACTCCATCCGCGCCACCGGCCTCCACTCCGCCAATCGCCAGCACGTTCATCTCTCCGCCGACCGCGAAACCGCAACCAAAGTCGGCCAGCGCCACGGTAAACCCGCCATCCTCCTCATCCACGCAGGCGCGATGCACGCCACCGGCCAAGAGTTTTTCCTTTCCGCCAACGGCGTCTGGCTAACAGAAAGGGTTCCCTCCACACACATCGAATTCCCAGGCTGATTCTCTTCTTCCCATCTTGTAAATCCTGTTCATCCTGTCTTAAAACGAATTTCGGACAGGATGAACAAGATTAACAGGATGAATTCGCAGCGCGCGCCGCCCGAGAGCGGAAGTCGCTAAGCCCGTATGCCGCCTCGCCCCACCTTCCACCCCCGCTTTCCTTGCCCCAATTGCGGCAAGCAGCGATCCTCGGTCACAGCCGCATGCAACGCCTGCCACTCCCCCAACCACCAGCAGCGCCCCGAGACTCTAGCCCAACCAAAATCATCTCGCCGCCCGTTTCAGTTTCCCCTTCGCTCGATCTTCGTCGGCATGACCATCGCGGCAATCGTATTTGCGGTCACGAGCGGCCTTGGTTTGACGAGTTTCATGCGCTCGCTGCAAGTCGCCGGCGTCATTGGTGGTTTCTTCATGCCGCTGGTTGAGTTCTATTACTGGTGGAGGCGGGAAGGGTTTGAGGATTACTGAAGGTCGTCCAATTCTCTGCTCCATTATTTCATTTGCATTTTTAACGCGCTGATTGACTGAATTTCGAATGCTCTCTCACGACGAAATCCAACATCTTGCCGCAACCATTCAAGCAGAGTTTTCCTCAATCGAGTCTTCGGTTGATCTCGCGTGGTCGAGGCCTCCCGCAGTGCGCATTATCGACTGTGTCCTGTCGCTCAACCGCAATTACGACAAGTTTGTCGTCCCAAGGCTCGATAACTTTGAGCGAGATTTCCCACAAGTCAAATCGATTCCTGCTTTGCGACTACTGATTGACAGCTACCCATCACCCGCCGATTTCTCAAAGAACGCCCTTCGTTACATTCACCCTGAACGAGCCGATATACTAAGTCGCGTTGTCGACTTTGCAGTTTCGCAGACCAGAGGTTTGGGCGACCATGATTCTATTCATGCTATGGAGGAATGGGCTCGGAATGCTAAGCCAGATCAGCATAAGCAGCTCGCGATACCCGGATTTGCAATTGCGGGATTTCAATATCTCCGAATGCTATTTGGGGCAAATACAACCAAACCCGATATTCATATTAGGAACTTTGTCGGTGAAAAGCTCGCGAGAAATGTCTCCGATGAAGAGGCCTTGTCAGGATTACAAGCTGCCACCAACCTACTCTC
>JBKJSI010000842.1:0-16640 GCA_046595915.1 Pirellulaceae bacterium | reverse complement strand
GGCGGCCCCGATGGCGGCGACGGCGGAGATGGTGGGTCGATCATTGTGCGCGCTCGCGCAGGCGTCGATAGTCTTAATGCGCTGGCCCATAAGAAATTCTGGCGGGCCCCTTGCGGCACCAATGGCAGCGGCTCGCAATGCAGCGGGCGCGGCGGCGAAGACATGATCATCGAAGTGCCGCCCGGCACGATCATCTATGAGGCCGATACGGGGCTCATCGTCAAAGACTTAACACACGATGGCGATACAGTTGTCGCCGCTCGCGGCGGGCGCGGCGGCAAGGGGAACTTGCGGTTCAAAAACTCAATCAATCGGGCGCCGACCGAAACGACGCCCGGCGGTGATGGCGAGCACAAAGAAGTGCTCATGGAACTGAAGGTGATCGCCGACGTCGGTCTTCTCGGCAAACCAAACGCGGGCAAGAGCACGCTGCTGAGTCGGCTCTCGAAAGCGCGCCCGCAGATTGCCGACTATCCATTCACGACGAAGCACCCCAACCTCGGGATCGTGCGAATCGATGGCGATCGCCAATTCGTGATGGCCGATATCCCGGGTCTCATCGAAGGCGCCCACGAAGGCGTCGGGCTAGGCTTTGAATTCCTGCGGCACATCGAGCGGGCGGGCATCTTGATTCATCTCGTCGAGCCGATGCCCTTTGATGGCATCGACCCCGTAGAGAACTACAAAGCGATTCGCCATGAAGTCGAGTCCTACAGTGAATCGGTTGGCGCGCGGCCGGAAATCCTCTGTGTCTCTAAAGCAGAGCTTCCAGTAGCGACCGAAGTTCGCGATCGCTTGCAAGCCGAGCTGGGCCGTGATGTGCTGCTGATCTCGGCGGTCACCGGTCAAGGACTAAGCGACCTCATGCATCGGATCGCCCGGGAACTCGACGCGGCTAAAGCGAACGCAGCTGTTTAGGCGGCTCGCTTTGAAAGGGCATTTTAAGGCATGAGCGATGCGACGGAAATCATCGTCGTCGATATTGGCAACAGCGCGATCAAACTCGCGATCGCCCGGCGCGGCCAACAAGGCGCCATTGAGCTAACGAATAAGCTTCAATGGCTGCATGGCGATTTCAACTCCATGGAACTCGAGCAATGGGCGCCGCAAGGACCAATGCAATGGTGTATTGCCTCCGTCCATCGCAGTAAGACGGAGATGATCAAGGAGTGGATCACCGCGGCGCGACCCAAGCATCAACTTCAAGTCCTCAGTCACACGGATTTGCCGCTGACGATCCAGGTCGATGCGCCCGAAAAAGTCGGCATCGATCGATTGCTATCAGCGGTAGCCGCGAATCGTCGCAAAGGATACGGAGAGGCTGCGATTACGATTACGGCGGGCACTGCGGTCACCGTAAATGCAATTGACGAGCAGGGCGTCTTTCTCGGTGGCGCCATCATGCCTGGTTGGCCGCTATTGGCGAAGTCGCTGCATCAATACACCGATGCACTGCCGCTCGTGAGCGACTTGAGTCTTAGTAATACGAAGAGCACTGGCATAGCCAGTGGCACACGAGATCGGAATCAAGCGATCGGCAAGAATACACATGATGCGATTCGAAGTGGGATTTACTTCGGTTTACTTGGCGCGATCTTGCGACTCATTGGTGAGTACGAACGGCCGTTTGGCTACAAAGCCGCGATCTTTTATGCCGGCGGTGATGCGGAGATGATTCATAAGGCCATTGGGCGTGGTTATCTAGCGCCCGACTTGGTGCTCGAAGGAGCTGCGATTGTGGCCTTTGCACGGATGCCTTCAACATGAACTCCACCTGGCGCGCGGCGCTCATTACTCCGCCCGGCGTTGCCGCCATTGCCGTCATTGCCATCCGCGGCGCCGCCGAGCTTGGAAGCCGACTGCGCTTGCGAACCGGCAAATCGATTCAGGAGTGCCAAATCGGTGCGATCCATGTCGCTGATTTTCATCACGGGCATTCCGACTCGGCGGAAGAAGTCGTCTTTACGCGGCCGGGCCAAGATTCATTTGAGATTCAATGCCACGGCGGCTACAAAGCGGCGGAATCGATCTTGCGCTGCCTCGTGGAGCTTGGAGCGAAGGTAATGACGGTAGAGCAATGGAATCAACTTGAAGAAGATTGTCCAATCAGCGCCGCTGCTCGCATCGCGCTCTCGCAGGTGAAGACGCCGCAGCCTACGCGGATTTTGTTAGATCAACTTCGTGGCGCGCTGCGAAAAGAGATTGAACAGGCAATCACCGAGCTCGACCAAAATGACGCTCTATCAAGCCACGCGCGACTCGTCGAACTGATTCAACGATCGCGACTTGGCCTCAAGCTGACGACAGGTTTTCGAGTTTCGCTTCTCGGGCAACCCAATGTCGGCAAGAGCAGTCTTTTAAACGCACTGCTCGGATATGGTCGCGCGATCGTCCTGGATGAACCGGGAACGACTCGAGATGTCATCACCGCCGAGGCTGCGTTTGGCGGTTGGCCCGTGACGCTGCAAGACATGGCCGGAGTACGCGAATCGAACGATGCCATCGAAGCTGAAGGCGTCCGCCGGGCACGGGAATCCGCTGCCAGCGCCGACCTTGTGTTGCTCGTCACGGACGCCACTCAACCCTGGAGCGATGCAGATTCGCAATTGGTCAGCGAGTTTCGCGATGCGCTCGTGCTGCACAATAAGTGCGACTTGCCGACCGATACCGGGCCGCGCCCGCGCGGGATTTTGGTGAGCTCAAAGTCGGGCGCGGGGCTCGCCGATCTTGAAAACGCCATGTTAGAGCGGCTGATTCGCCCCAAGCTCGCGCCCGGCGATGCGATGCCTTTTACGCCGTCGCAAATCAAGTCGATTACACGAGCCGCCGGCTTCGCAAAGGCTTGTGAATTGCTCAAAGCCAAGGAGGAATTGGTCCAGATGCTCTCGACAAAGTGAAGCTCGATAGCACTGCCAGCAGCCGCTTTGCATTGACGCCATACGCAGCAAAGCGGTAGTCTCCGCGCAGGATTTTCGCGCCATCGGGACTGCTGTCATGTTTCGTTTCGTCCTATCTCGCTCGCTCTGGCTTGGGTTTCTTGCTGCGACGCTGCTTGGCCAGTTGGGCTGTCAGACGGCGCGGTATGTGCGAAAGGATGGCGGTTACGGTGAAGTGGCAATTCCCTCCGACTCCAATTCGTGGCCCTATTACAACCGCGATCAAGCTAAGAAGCTGATGACGGAGCATTTTCCGGAAGGCTACGAAGTCGAAAAGGAAGAAGAGGCGGTGATCGGGCAGAAGACCGACTACTCCGAAAATGGGGCAGGGGGCATCGCGCCGGTGCGGATTGGTCGCGGGATGAATATCGGCGTGGGCATTGGCAATAAATCAGGCACCGCGACGACGACGAATAAGACGGAATGGCGGCTGCGGTATCGCCGCAAAGGTGCGCAGCGAGCCGCAGGCCAAAGTGCTGAGGAGATTCCGGGGCTGGAGATTGGTGAAGGGACGGAAAGCCAAAACTCGGATGAGACGTTGGTAGCACCGCCTTAACACTCTAGCTTTGAGCTGCAAAAAGCCCTTGTTTTTCCAAGGTGGCCTAGGTGGCCCAGTGCGCCCCCTCACGGGGTGCGGGGGCTAGCTTGAGGGGCGCGGTTGGCAAGATTGGACTTCTAAAGGACTTAGGGAGGAAGAGATTCAAAAAGGGCTTGTTTTTATTACATTGCCTAGAAGGCCTAGATGGCCACTATCTAGGGACAGATTGCCACTAGGCGGCCTAGATTGCCAAGTTGTTTTGCTGGGATAGGAGGGGGTGTTCGCAACCACGCTCGGCGCCAGACGTCTCGCTGTTGGGCTATGGGGTTCCAACCAATTGTTCGCCCCGGGAATTGTCTCGGTCCATGATTGAAATTGACGCTTCTGCGTGTGGACTAAAAGAACCCGCCACCCATGCCTCCCATGCCGCCACCCATTCCGCCCATGCCTTGTATCGAAGAACTTTGGCGGTCGCGCCATTCTTCGATTTCCTTTGCGGTTGGCTTGTAAGGCAACTTATCGAAGGGGTTTTCCGATTTAATTTGCTGCAGAGTCTTGGTCCAGTTGTCCTTGTATTCCTTCTCGATCGAATCGACGATTTGGGTTGAATTATCTTGGTCATCTTTGATGACTAGTGCCTTTCTCTCTTTCTCGAGTTCTTCCAACGTCTGTTCGCTTTGAATCAACTTGTCGATGAATGTCTTGGCTTGTTCCGGATACTTTTCGAGGGCGGACAATGTCTTGCGGATGCGATCTTGGTCTTCGCTAAGCTCTCGTTCGCGCTCGAGGATCTCGTTTCGGCGATCAAACACTTTCCGCTCATTGACCAGTTTCTCCGCAGGCATTGACAGCGCTTTACGAACGCCTGTGGTAAAGACCGCCATGTCGGCGATTTGCTTTTTGCTCAATCGCTCTTCGACTGCTTCGGGCCAGAGTAAACGATAGCGGGAAAGGGCTACTTCCACGGTGGCCTTTTTGTTGGCGTCGACTTCCCGTTCGAGTCGATAGCGATCATTGGTCGTCTCAACGGCTTTTTCAGGCGCCGAAAGGGTCCAGTCCTTGAATCGAGGATGCTCGATCCAAACGGTGCGCTTGGCTTCGCTGTGATTCTCGACCACGTATTGTCCCTTGAGAGACTCGCGCGTTACGAATACCAGTTCATCTTCGTCCGTTACGAGTACTCCCAAATACTCCAGCGGCGTCTCTTCGCTTTTCCAGGTCACCGAGATTCGCGTATCGAGTGCATAGCCGAGCACTCGTTTTTCTCCCGATTGCCAATGATCGACAATCGCGTCGCCTCGGTAAGAATCACCGGAGAAAATGCTAATTGGTCCCGCCGCTAGCGCACCACCGGTGTTGTTGGCGACATATGCGGCATGGAGAGGGTGCGCCCCATCGATCGAGGGATTGAAGAGCGCGATCTCTCGGCCTTCGAGTTCGGCATCGAGTAGATGCAGCAGAGCCGTTTCGCCTTTTGCCAAAGAGACACCGCCCTTGAGTCGATAGCGAATCGATTCACCCATTTTGCTCGAACTGTCTAGCACTCCGCTCTGGGCTGATTGAGCGATACTGGAACTCGCTTTGGAAGACTCCTCGCGCCAGCGCTCGAGGCGGCGATTCAGCATTTCGTTCATCTCCGTGGGAGTTCCGAGGAACTCATCGGGGCCCGCCATGCCTCCCATTCCGCCCATCCCCATTCCCATCGAACCCTTGCGTTTGGCGAATGCGAGACTATCGGTTGGATCATCTGTGTGACGTGTGGAGACGTTGTCCGGATCATCCTCGAGCATTTGCTCTGCGCTGTCATGGATTTCTGGAGCAATCGCCGAGAATCTTTCCGGTGCGCGATAGGGCCGTTTGATATTCAGCGGAGTTCGCAAATCGGTTTGAAAACCCAAACCTCGTCCGCTAACGAGAGTACACTCAATGTCTCTCCAATCGGATTGGGTGTCATTCTCAATCAGCGCCCATGCTTGCAGGAGCGACTTGCCATCCTCTCGAAGCACGAGCCGGTACGAAGCTTTCCAAATCGGCATCGCCGCGACATAGCCGACTTTCACCTCGCGTTCGCCATCACCTTCGCACTTGAGGCGAATCCTGGTCGCCGAGAGATCGAGCGTTGAGTCGAGTAGTTCCATCGACCGCGCGACGGCCTTGCGCTTCGACTGATCGGTGACCTGCACTGCTTCGCCATTTTTGACATCGACGCGCACGACGCCCGATTCGGTCAAAAGCGTAACCTGTGGGATAACTTCTCTTGATTCCTGCAACGTGCGACTTTCGACGAGCAGCAGTACACCCTCCACTGGCGCTGCCGCGCCAATTCGAACGCGCATCCCCCGGAGCGCGAGGAGCATCTCGGGAAGACTGCGCCGTTCGACAAGAGCGATGGGAGCTTCTTTCTTGGTACTCGTTGGCATTGCCGCCCAGCTGACCCGGCCGCCTCCCAAATCTTTGACGACCATGCTCTTGAGGAGGTCATTCACATCGCGGTCGGGGAGGTCGAGGAGCAGTTCTTTATCGCCACTGACTTTTCCCTCGTGTTCGATGAAGGCGACGCCGGTGTCGTAGACGACGACTCGTTTTACGGGCGGGCGATCTGGGTTTGCGTCTTGGGCCCAGGTTGGCGCGGTGAGCAGCAGAAGGGTTGCGCCTGCGCGCAGTGCGATCCCGGAGAAGTTCAAAGTCTTACGCATGGTTCACGCCTCGTAGCCGGTTGCCTTGGTCCGTTCCGCAGACCAGGGAGACCTCAAGGCGAATCTGGCGCCAAAGGGAAATTTCAATTGCTTATGAGATAAATCATTGGCACATCCGCCTTGTTTTGCAGGCTCAGTTGTCGGGTAATCGCTTTCCCAGTTGCTCGCCGTGAACTGCCAGAGGTGATGTTTCAAAAGCGTAAGTCAGGTTTGATCGGTGCATCAATTTGCAGCATTCACTTTTGAAGTGAACCATCGCGCAAGAAGAAGGGCCTAGCGTTTGCCAGGCCCTTCGAGAGGACAGATTCATTGACGCTGCTGCGGGCTATTTTGGAGAGGCGGGTTTGCGGTTTGATCCGGCGCCGGGGGTGGTCGAGGCGGCTTTGGCGGCGGGTTTGACTGGCGCTTGGGCCTCGGCTTCTAACTCGCCTCCCGCGGGGGCAGCGAGTTCATCGGGCGAAAGGATGCTGACGAGTTCAAGATCGTAAATCAGCAACGAGTTGGGCTCGATGCCAACATTGCCACCTTCGCCATAGGCGAGTTCGGGTGGCACATAGAGGGTCCACTTGTCGCCGCACTTCATCATGGCAAGCGCTTCTTTCCAGCCGGGGATGAGCAACTGCATATCGAGCACGGTTGGCTCGCCTTTAGGATCAGTGGCTTCAAAGACGCTGCCATCGGTGCGAGTTCCCTTGTAGCGAACTCGAATGTGGTCGGTTGCCTTGGGCTTGGCGCCATTTCCTGTCTTGACGATTTGATACTGCAAGCCGCTCTTGGTTGTTTTGACGCCTGGCTTCGATTTGTTGGTCGCGAGAAATGCCTGGGCGGCCTTGGTGTTCTTTTCCATTAGCGCCTTCATGGCAACCTCAATTTTTTTCGCAAACTCCTCCTGTGCCACTTTCAGCTCGGCGTCGCTAATGCGTGAGCCGCTTTCTTCGGTGACCCCATCACTCAGCCCCCAAACGAGCGCCTTCATATTGAGATCTTTGAATAACGGTCCGGTGAGTTGCTGTAGATAAATCCGATTGTTACCGCCAATTTCCAAGCCGATGCCGTAACTAACTTTGTCGATCACGGTCGTGAACTTCGGCTCTTCGGTCGAGCCGGCTGCGCCGGTTTTGGGCGCAGTCTTGTCCGCCGGTTTGGTGGCGGGTTTGGTTTGCGCCATGCTGACGCTGGATATCGAAATGAATAAAACCAGCGCCGCGGCGACGGCGAAAGATCGAAACATGGGTCCTCTTCCTTTGTAAGTGCTGTTTGTGCGTTGACACTCCAGAGGTGGATCGCCAATGGAAGCGCCTTCATTGCCAATTGGCCCACGGGGCACCAATGCTCCTGTTCCCCTGGAAGCCTTGGCTTCTCTAGTCGAATATAGCAACGCTCGCGCGGGCCGTGGATGGCATTTTGCTAGCGATGCTGGCTACTCTTCGCTTGCACCATGAATTTTATCGTAAATCAGTAACGCTAACGTGGTGCAAATGATCCAGCCCAGGATTGCACCCATTAGGAAACCGGGCCAATGGTCCATCACTCGATCGGCTAGTGTTACTCCCGGGCGGATCATTCCGAGCCAGGTCATCACCTTTCCCGCCGCCATGCCGCCGAGCAGGAAGCCCACGAACCCAGAGCTTCCTAAGACTTTGGTTCGGGGAGATTGGTATCGCCATCGCATTTTAGGCTCCTACTGCAGAAGTCGCCACGCAATCGCCATTCATGGAAGCCAAATATCGAGCAAAACAGCTTCGCCGTTTGGAATTGCTTGGTAAGACCCTGGTCGCGCAGGCAGCAAACTTACTTGCCCCGCTGGAATCTCTCCGGCGCCGCCATCTCCCGAAAAAGAGAAAGATCCTTCAAGCAATGCGATGAGATGCATCTTATCGTCGGTCGCGAGCTGGACGGGTTCATTGATTCGCAAGCGCTCTAGCACGAACTTTTCGCAGGTGACTAGCCGTTCGGCGAAGGGGCGGGTTGTGGATGTGGGTGTGACTGGCAAGACGGGGCCGCGATCGAAGTCGATCGTCGCCATCGATTCTGCGACATGTAGAGGGCGCGACTTGCCGTCGGGGCCAAGGCGATTCCAATCGAAGACACGGAAGGTGGTGTCGCTGTTTTGTTGGATCTCGGCGATGACGAGGCCAGCGCCGAGCGCGTGAATCGTGCCGGCGGGGATAAAGATGCAGTCGCCTACCTGGGGCTCAAAGGCGTGGAGACAGAGTTCAACTGTGCCACGATTGAGTTCACGCTCGAAGGCGTGGCGATCAAAGCCGCGTTTGAGGCCGGCAAAAAGCTTTGCCCCAGGATCTGCCTGCATCACCACCCAAGCTTCCGTTTTGCCGAGGTCGGGCTTAGGAAGGAGTTTTCCTTGTTCGTCATTGGGATGAACTTGGACGGAGAGATTGCGCTGCGCGTCTAGGAATTTGAAGAGCAGCGGAAAAGAACCAGAAGGGACATCGGCGCCATAAAAGTCATTAGGACTTGCGGCGATCACTTCGGCGAGAGTTTTTCCTTTTAGAAGGCCGCTGGCGACTTGGCTCTTTTCCACTTGGCGGTCAACGATCTCCCAGCTTTCGGCATAGTCGTTGGCGTCGCCGATTGGCTTGTTTAGGAGTGCGCCAAGCTTGCGCCCGCCCCAGACGTATTGTTTGAGGATGGGAGTGAATTGAAGTGGGTAGAGTTCGGGCATGAGAATGGTCCTCCTTGAGCTTCGTGGAAGATTCCTCGCTTACGCTTCGGGTTGTGATCGAGCAGGCGAGTGTGCTTTTTGTTAACTGAACATCGAAGAGATCAACATGAATAAGAAGCTGCCGCCGTAGATGAGCGTTGCGAGGCCCGAGATGACCGTGCCAATGATGCAGAGGATTTGCGCGGTGTTAGCGGGTGGCTCGAGATGGCGAAGGTAGGGCGCAAACTTGATTTGCTTGAGCTGACTAGCGGCGACGCTCCAACCGTAAATTCCCAAGCCGAGAGCGGTTACTGAGGTGAGGACGGAAACGGGGCAGCAACAAAATCCGAGCGCGAGCGACATGCCGCCGATGATGATGCTGACGACGCCGAGCGAGGAGGCGAGGCCGCTGTTATCGGTGGGCTGCGGAGGCATGCCGCCGGGGGTATTTGGGGACGCGTAGGGATTCGGCTCTGCATATTGCGGATTCGGTTTGGGCGCATCGCCGAAGGGATTGGGGCTCGGCGGCGATTGACCCATGTTGGGCGCGGAAGAGGGCGGCGGGGCAGGCGGTGTGAATGATGAGGGATTGAAGTTGGGTGGAGTGAAACTCGATGGAGCGGAACTGTTTGGCGGTGTGGGAGGCGCCGGAGGGGTCGGCGACGGTGGCGGTTGCTGCCAGGAGGCGGAACTTGGTGGCGGCGGTTGCGAAGTGAAAGTCGCCTGCGGTGGATCAGAAAAGAGGGGAACGCTATTAATCTCACTGCACTGGGGGCAGCGGGCTTTGGTTCCGGCGGCGCTATCGGGGCAACGGAGCCGTTTGTTGCAGGATTTGCAGTGAAACTCAATTGCCACGTCGACACCTTGATTGGCTGCGTATTTCGCTCTGCCAGATGATAGTTAGCGACTGCAAATGGCGATACCTGGCGCTTTCATGAAGCCCGAAAGCAACCTTCGCTTAAGGCTCATTCCTGCTACATTAAACCTGCAGACCGTGGAGGCAAGTTTGCACTAGCGGTGAGTGCGATTCCGCCCCACTCGGAGTGATCGATTGGTCAAGGAAGAGCAAATTCTCACAGCCAGGAGCATCCTCGGACCGGGAGGAACGATCTCGGGACGGCTCCCTTCGTACGAGCATCGCGAAGAGCAGCTCGAGATGAGCGCCGCCGTCGAACGGGCGCTGGCCGAAGAGCGACACGCCGTCATTGAGGCAGGCACCGGCGTCGGCAAAAGCTTCGCCTATCTGGTCCCCGCGATCTTGGCGGTGACGAAAGACGAACAGGGCAAAGATCCACCGCTGAAGCGGATCATTATTTCAACTCATACGATCGCGCTCCAAGAACAGCTGCTGCAGAAAGATATTCCGCTGCTGAGCAGCGTGATCGCCCGTGATTTTTCGACGGTGCTGGTGAAGGGGCGACGGAATTACTTGAGCTTGCGGCGAATGGAGAATGCGCTGGGCAAAGCGGTTGGGCTTTTCAGCAAAGAAGAAGAATTCGAGCAGCTTCAGGAGATTCGCAAATGGTCGCGCGAGACGACGGATGGCTCGCTGAGCGACTTGCCTTTTCGCCCTGAAGGGACGGTTTGGGAAGAAGTCGCCAGCGACCAAGCGAATTGCCTCGGGCGCAACTGCCCCACGTATGCGAAGTGTTTCTATTACAAAGCAAGGCAACGAGCTCGCAATGCGCAGATCCTCATCGTCAATCATGCCCTCTTCTTTAGTGACCTCGCGTTGCGGCGCAATGACGCCAGCATCTTGCCCGACTATGACGCTGTCATCTTTGACGAAGCTCACACGCTCGAATCGGTCGCGAGCGAGCATTTTGGGATTAGTGTTTCCTCGGGCCAAGTGCAATACGCACTCACCCGCCTCTGGAATGAACGGACGCGCAAGGGATTGCTCAAAGACTATCCGTCCGAGCAAGGGGCCTCGCTCGTCGGTGAATGTCGCTCGAGGGCGGATGAGTTTTTTGACGACCTTTATGAAATTCAATCCCGCAATCCACATAGCAATGGGCGAGTCTCTGCGCCGGGGATTGTGGAAAATGTCCTTAGCCCCGCGCTCGATCGCCTGGCGGCTCAACTTCGCAGGTGGGGTGACAAGGAAACCGAGGAGAGTAAGAAGCTCGACATGCGATCGGCCTCTGAGCGATTGACGGGGCTATCGCAGGGCGTTTCGGCTTGGCTCGGGCATCAGACCGAAGATGCGGTTCACTGGGTTGAATCATCGCTCCCCACTCGTGGCGGCCCGCGCGTCGAGCTCCGCGCGGCGGCGATCGATGTGGGCCCTTCGCTGCGAGAATATCTGTTCAATGAAGTGGGTAGCGTGATTCTCACCAGCGCCACGCTTTGCGCCGGTAAGGCGAACGATTTTGAGTATTTCAAATCGCGCGTTGGGCTGACTCAGACACTCACGCTGCAAACCGGCAGTCCGTTTAACTATCGCGAGCAAGCCCAGATCATCGTCGTTCGTGGCTTGCCCGATCCGAGCCAAAACAAAGCCGATTTCGAGGCCGCCGCGATTGATCTCATCCCGCGTTACATCGAACGCACCGAAGGCCGGGCGTTTGTGCTCTTCACCGCCTACGACATGCTTCGCCGAGCCGCCGCGAAGTTGTCGCCTTGGCTCAGCAAGAATGATTATGCATTGTTCAGCCAAGCCGACGGCGGCCCGCGTTCGACGCTGCTCGAAAAATTCAAATCGACCGAGCGAGCCGTCCTTTTTGGCACCGAAAGTTTTTGGCAAGGCGTCGACGTCCCCGGCGACGCACTCAAAAACGTGATCATCACCAAACTCCCCTTCTCTGTCCCCGATCAGCCGCTCTTGCAAGCCCGACTCGAAGCGATCAAAGAAGCGGGCGGCAATCCCTTTAACGATTACCAGTTGCCCGAGGCGATCATCAAACTGCGGCAAGGATTTGGACGGCTCATTCGCACCAAGACCGATACCGGGATTGTGGTGATTCTCGACCCGCGGGTGAAGTCGAAGCCTTATGGGAAGAAGTTCTTGGAGTCGCTGCCGAATTGTCCGGTCGTAGAAGAATCGGCGAGCCAGAAGCCGGCGGTTTATGATCCGTTTGAGGGGTTTTGAGCCGAGAGCTGTCAATCCAAAGGAGTCGACCCTGTGTTACGCTCAATGTGGAGCAAGGTCATTTTTATTGGGCTCGGCCTGCTCTGTTCGGCATGGATTTGTTTCGCTTATGGAGCGAATGGTCACTCCACATCGTAAAATCGCTCATAGGCGAGAGCTTCCAATTCTCCGCTGCCAGTCAAACGTGTGCCATCCTCAGCACGCAAGTCATACCGCTCTTGCTGACCGCCAATGGCTGCCGCGCCGTCGAGGCCCAGTAGAACAGTGTAAAGAGTGTCGCGAAGAACGCCATCAATAATCCGTCGGAGTTTTCTTGCCTGTTCAGCGGACAATTGGAGGGCGGCAATCTCAGTGGCGACCTCCGAGCCAGAACTCGGAGCGAAATAGGTTGACAGCGATTCGATTCGCTGCTTTGCAAAACCATCAACAAACTGTTCGAGAGTCATAGCGTTTGACGTTACTTCAAGTAGGCGGTTACTTCGAAGTCAGCGGTAGTTTATCCGCTGCATGAGCGAGCACCGGTTCACGTTTTGGAAGGGTTATGTAGGTTCGCCCCGATTCGCGCTGTTGGCGTCGGATGTCGGCGCCAATGCGTGCAACGTCGTTGTCAAACTGATTTGCGAGCTTTCGCCGAATTTCTTTGATTTGTGCGGTTGGGTCAGGAGTCATCTTGAGCCTCTAGCAATTGTTCGGGAGTGCAGATGATCGGCGGCTCGTAGCCGCATTGTCGGCAAACCAGTGCGATCTTTCCTTGCAACGTTGGGTTCAATATATGCTTGAAGTTCCAGGTCGCTATGTATTGTACACCGTTGACAGCGGCGATCGCGATATGAAATGCGTCACGCGATTCTGACGCCGGGACTGCATGGTGGTCAATCAATGCCTGGGCTAGGAAATCAATTTCTTCCGAAGTGGCAAGCAATTCGATTCCGTCGAGTACCTGAAGTCGCTCCGCCGCAGCCGCTGCGTCGCCATCGCTACACTCGCTAATAACCATTTCAGAGGCCAGTAGCCGAAAATGATTCGCAGCAGTCCGCCACCACTCGCGAGTGGTGTTCTGATGAGCGGCAATTCGCGGGCTGGGGTGATTGCGCCCGGCAATATGGCCGATGACAGTTGTTTCGATGTATACAGTGTCCATTACGGCATTTTACTACAGTGAAGGACAGCCTCAAAATAGAGCCTAGTTAAATCCCAAACTGGGAGCGAACTGCCCCCGTCGCTGTTTCCCACCGCTTTCACTCTGTCATCGTCATAAGTCGCTTTGTCGCCGCAGCACCACCGTAACTTCCAACTCCATTCCAGCCCGCCTGATTTTGACCGGAATCGCATCCCCAACTCGATAAAATCGAACCCATTCGAGAAGCTCTTCGAAGTTTCGGATCGGTTGTCCATTGAAAGCCGTAATCTCATCGCCGATTTGCAGCCCCGCCTCGTCAGCAGCCGATTGGGGAACGATCTCGCGAATGACGCATTTCGTTGCACTGGGCTCACAACCGACGCCCATCACCGGTCGATTCTCGTGCAGCCACATCATGAGAAGCACCATTGCGGCGCTGATCAGATTGACTCCGATATGGACCAGGATGGGCGTAACCAAAGTCTTGCGCCATTCGTAGACGCCTGTGAGGATCAGCCCCATGAGAAAGACGATTCCAACCTGCAGCGGACTATAGACGTGGCAAACCGCAAAAATGAGCGATTGAAGAATCCCCGCGACCAACGCGGGCATTCGCGCCCGAAAGGCGTTGTAGAGAAACCCACGGAAAAAGACCTCTTCGGCAATGGGCCCAATCGTAAAGGAGAGGACCAGCGATAGAATCACGAACGGCGAATAAGACGAATACGTCATGCCTTTAACCGCGTCAGGCGTCAGCGATGTGCCAGGCGAAAGCCGCGTAACGATGGCGTTGAGCACAACAAACATGACGTAAATTCCGATCAAGACCGGAATCGCGATCGTAAACTCAATGAGCCACCGAGGTCGCGGGCTGAGATTTTCAAAGTGGCCCTTTGCGGGCGATTGCGAAAGGAGCGGAAAAATCAACAAGATAATGACCGGAAGCAATACGCTGATAGCAAACACGAGCGGATAAGGAAACTGAACTAACCATTGGCGATCGATGAGGTCGAGACTGCGCCATCCAAGCAAAAAGAGCAGGCCAAAGACAATCGAGCGACCACTCCAATGCGCATCGCGAAAAGAAAGAGCACTCCTGCCCGCAAGCTCAGATCGATTGGGCGAGTGAAGATGCGGCGTGTCGTCGAGAGATTGCTCAGCGCTAATACCCGTTCCCCTGCCATGCTGGTCCAGATACGACCGACCTCACTTCCCAGAATGTACCAAGTGAAATGAAGCTAGACGACCTTCCGCAAGCTCCGCGATGGCGAGCACTCCCGCTTGAGCCCGCAAACGTCGAAGGAATTGCAGTTATCGGCATTGCCCGCCACCTAAACGCTAGAAGTCAACTCAGATCCCTCCGCGAATTGATTGTTCCGGTCTACCTTCGTAACACGACAGAATCACCCTCCGTAGAAACAAACGACGGCAAGTTGCGAAACGTAAATGTGGGACTTAACGCCAAATCGCGATAGACCACTCGACCATCGGCGGAGGTGCTCACCAAGCCTTGCGTGTCGCTGTAGGCAAAGCTGGCGACCAGCGGTTGGTCGCCGATTTCGTTCAGACGCGCGCCGGTCTCGAGGTCGACGCTGCTAATGCCGCGATGGCGGCCCACATTCACGCGAGCAGCGTCCCAATCGACATGCAAACAGTACAATCGCTGTTTGCCGACAGTCATTTGACGAACTACCGAGCGCCGCTCTAAATCCCAAACAATCAAGCTTCCGTCATAACTGGCGCTCACTGCCTGCGGAAGCGTTGGATGGAGAGCGATCGCCATGACATCATCGGTGTGGCCCTTCAAACCGCCCACGCTTTCAATTTGATCGCCCGACATTTTCCAGAGACCGATCGTGTTGTCGCGACTCGCCGTCAAGATCACGCTACAATCGGCTGTAGCGGCGATTCGTGTAATGGCCGCCGCGTGAGCTTTCGGAAAGACACTCCCCGGTTCGATACTTGTCACCGCTCCCGTGGAAACGATTCGCCAGGTGCGAATCGTCCGATCATCGCCTGCGGTGGCGAGCAAGCTCGGTCCGAGCCAAACCACCCCATGCAGATCATTGTCGCCAGCCTCGACATTCGCCAAGCGATTCATGGTAACTGCATCCCAGAGCCGCAAACACTTATCGCCGCCCACCGTTGCCAGTAGCTGACCATCCGGCGAAAAAGCGAGATCAAACAACCATTTCGAGTGCGCCTGCCATTGAATGGGCTTTTCCTTGAGCTGTTGGCGATTCAGCACTCCGTCGCCGGAGCCGAAAAAAAGGCTGTCGTCGTTCGGCGAGAATTTGGCCACAACAACGGCGTCTCGATACACAGGCGCAGCCGCCAATCCGGTCGCGACCGGGTCAGGCGGCCGACGCTGAACATCAAAAGTGGGTCGCTGCGCCTTGGCTGCTGCAATGGCGGAATCGGAGATCAAATCGCTTTGGAGATAAACTCGTTCAAGACTGCCAGCTTGCGCCAATACCGCGAGCCCTCTGTCCGTGACTTCCGTTTCGAACAAATCGATTTGCCGCAATTGGGGAAGATAGTGCACTCTGCCAGCAATCAACGCCACCTTTTCATCAGTCACTTTCGGCCCCACCAAGAGCAGCCGATCCGAGTTACGCGTAAAGGCGCCGCCCATGGCGCCAATCTCCTCAAGCAACAACTTTCGCTGCTGGGCCTGGTAGGCCGGCACAATCAAAAACCTGGTCACCAGCGCGACGACCGTGATCAATAGCAGTAGCGACGCCAAACGAAATCGAACCCATCGGCTTGAACGCAAGTTGCGGATTCGTTCACGCCACGTTGAAGAAGACCCGGCGTTCATGAATGGGCTCCTAAGTCAATTCGATCCGAGCGGTGCCAAAGGATTTCCCCGCTGACGCCGCTTGAGTGTGCGACGCGTAGCCATGCTACGCCGTAAACCGATTTGAGTTCACTTACAGCCACAAGTTTGCAAGTTCGGAGGCAAGGCGCTCGGTGGTGTAGCCTATAGGTTCTGAGCATTGACTGGCGCCAAAACAAGTCCTGCTACTACCCCGCGATGGTAACGCGTTTGCAAAATTCAACTCACCGAAGATGCGCCCCAAGATGCGCGTCTCACGTGAGGGCGCACCTTGGCGCCTTGGCATCTTCGCAAAAACAAGCCATTTGCAAATCCAATCGGGCCACAACCCAATCGGGCCAACTTTCCCCGAGAGATGGCCAGATTGGCCAGATAGCCAGATTGGAAAAACAAGGGCTTTTTTGATTCGCCCTTGAGCCTACAGCAGCGCCAGAGGATTACGCCGCTCTTCCAGCGTCCCACGGGTCACGCCCACTCGGTTCATCGCACTGAGCGATTTCCAAACCTCTTTGCCCGGAATCTTGTTCGCGAGTAGGTCGCGGTAAAGCGCGAGGAGGCGTTTAATTTCGCCGTTGGGCTCGTCATTTAGGAGCTCCACGCGAAAATTCGAAATCCCCGCTTGCAACAGCCAGGGCACCGCTTCGGCCGCGCTTTGGGGAACGGCGTTGAAGAGAGTGTTGCGGCAGCCGACGTCGGCGAGCAATGGATGTTCAACGCCGACGTGGTCACGGAGGCGGACGGTCTTGTCATCGCAAGGC
>JBKJSI010000570.1:0-3623 GCA_046595915.1 Pirellulaceae bacterium | reverse complement strand
TGGGGCCGGGTGGGATGGGGCCGGGTGGAATGGGGCCGGGTGGAATGGGGCCAGGCGGCATGTTCGGTCAACAGCAAGCTGCAGCATCGACGGCTGTCTCTGGTGTGAAGTACTACCCCTACATTGAAAAAGAAAAGCAAACCCAGACGACCATTCTTGAGAAAGCCAAGCGAGATGGGATCGATGTCTTGATTGTTTTTTCTGTGAAGGTGGAGCCGCCAAATCGCTTGGGACGCGGCGCGGACAATAATACGACCTGCCGGGTTTTCAATGCCCACGATGGCACACCACTCTTTGATAGCGCGCGGGGAGTGACGGCATCTAAGGCCTCGAAGACTCCCGAACTGGTTGGCACGGCGGTCGATGCGATTTTTGGTTGGTTCAAGGAAGGCGTGACCGTTGCCAACGTTGCGCACGCCAAGCTCAACGTCGATGAACTGCCTTCAGCGGTGAACGCCGAAACCGTGAAGGGGCGAGTCCAAAAGATCTCGACGCCTGGCGGTGAAGGATCGGAATTGATGCAGAGATTGGCAGAACTTCGATTCTACAATTCCCGTCGGATCCTTCCGCTCACCGATCTCAAAGTGGCCTATGAGACCATTTTGGGCGCGGAAGCCGGCGCGAAGCTCGCTCTTGGCTCCACGAGCGACAAGAAGCAAGTCGTCGCAAAATGGTCGACTGAGTTTGAGCCAAGCCTTGCGCCTACTGTGGCGCCAGCGGGGAATAATCAATTTGGGGTCGGATTTGGCGGACCTCCGGGCGGGGGGGCAGGCGGGTATGGCGGTGGCTATGGCGGCGGAGCCCCCGGTGGCCCCGTTCCTGGTGGCGGCTATGGGGGCGGTAGCCCTGGGCCTGGCGGCTACGGAGGTGGTAGTCCCGGTCCCGGCAGCCCTGGCCCTGGAAGCCCTGGCCCAGGTAGCCCCGGCCCCGGCAGTTATGGCTCGCCAGCTCCCGGTGGCGCTCCCGGTGGCGCTCCCGGCGGCGGAGCATTCCCCGGAGGCAAGGGCGGCGGATCGTAATTGCCCCATGGCTTGAGTTGAATCGAGCCTCGTTAGTAGTTGAACTTTCAAGGGCGATGGTGACATCGCCCTTTTTTTTCGGCGCGGTGAGCCTTCTTTTGTGAACCACGAGTAACATTTCCCTCTCTTCCATCGACCATGATTCTTCTCATCGACAACTACGATTCGTTTACCTTTAACCTCGTGCAGCGGCTGGGTGAGATCGATCCTTCGCTGAACATCGAAGTTCATCGCAACAACAAGATCTCGCTCGAGGAAATCGCAGCGAAGAAACCCACGCATTTGATTATCTCCCCCGGCCCCTGCACGCCTACAGAAGCAGGCATTTCTGTCTCTTGCGTCGAGCATTTCATGGGCAAGTTGCCGATATTGGGCGTATGCCTCGGCCATCAATCGATCGGCCAGGCAACTGGCGGCAAGATTGTTCGCGCGTTGCGGCTGATGCATGGCAAGGTTGATAAGATCCACCACACGGGCAAAGGACTCTTTCAAGGCATTGCGACGCCGATGATCGCCACGCGCTACCACAGCCTGGTCATCAAACCCGATACGCTCAATCCCGATTTTGAAATCACCGCCTGGGCCGATGCGCCAGATGGCTCTCGCGAAATTATGGCGATTCAGCATCGCCAGCATCCTCTCTTCGGGCTTCAGTTCCACCCCGAAAGCTTCCTGACGGAAGAGGGCCCGAAGCTGCTCAAGAATTTCTTGGATGTTGGCGCCAAATTTCGCGCCGCCGCTTGAGAACGATCCATGCTCCCTGTCGATGAAGCCACTGCTCGAGTTCTCGACGAATCGCGTCCTCTGGCGCCAATTGAAGTAGGCCTCGAAAGCGCCCTCGGTCTCGTCCTCGCCGAAGAGATCAAAAGCGATATCGATTCGCCTCCTTTCGATAAAGCCCTCATGGATGGATATGCCATTCTCGCCAGCGACCTCGCCAGCGGCGAGGCGACGCTCGAAATCATTGAAGAAATCCCCGCCGGGGCAACACCGACCAAAACGCTCTCCCCCGGCTGCGCGTCCCGCATCATGACGGGCGCACCGATCCCCGGCGGCGCCAACGCGGTCGTCATGATCGAGCGCAGCACGCTTATCGGCGCATCCCAAGTCAAACTCGTCGACAAACCACCTCACCCGGGCCAAAATCTCATGCCCCGCGCTACGGCGATGCACCGCGGCCAAGTGGTAATTCGAGCTGGCGCCTTACTTCGGCCGATGGAAATCGGCCTTCTCGCCGAAGTAGGCAAAGGGAAGATCAAGGCTTATCCCGCCCCGCGAGTGAGCATCGTCTCGACCGGCAACGAACTTGTCCCCGTCGAGCTAATTCCTCGCGCCGGTCAGATTCGTAACAGTAATTCTTCGATGCTTGTCGCTCAGTGCCAACGCGCCGGCGCGATTCCAACCGCACTCGGCATCGCTCTCGATGATGAGGGCTCACTTGCGTCCTTCTTCAAACGCGGCTTCGAGGCGGATATCCTGCTGATCTCCGGCGGCGTCTCCGCGGGCAAGTTTGACCTCGCGCCACAGATACTAGAGTCACTCGGCGCTGTGAATTGCTTTCGCCAAGTGTTTTTGAAACCGGGCAAACCACTCTGGTTTGGGTATCTCGATCACGCTGGGCGGCGCACGTTGATCTTTGGACTTCCCGGCAATCCGGTCAGCAGCCTCGTCTGCTTCGAGCTCTTCGTCGCGCCCGTCATCCGGCGTCTACAAGGACATGCCCCTTCGCCCCCCCAAAAACGCCTTGCCATTCTCGCGACACCATGGACCCACCGCAGCGACCGGCCTACCTATCACCCCGCATCGCTTGCCTACGATGCAGTGCGAGGCGAAACACTGGCAACGCCGCTGAACTGGAAAGGGTCCGCTGACCTGCGCACGCTTTCTTCAGCGGATGGTTTGATCTGTTTTCCGCCTGGAGAAATGAGTTATGCCGCGGGCGAGCCTGTCGGGGTGATTTCGCTGGGATGAATTGTGCAACCGTTCACGTCGCCGGAGCGCGGCGCGTCGGGAGAGTACCACAGCGACTACGCACCTTCGGCACGTCGCGGTCGTTGTCTTTCTGAAATGGACTTGATTACCAGTTTGCCGCCCTCTTTGGGGCCAAATGGCGACTTGGATTTTGCGATCGCTAAATCGAGGAGGGCATCGACATCGGTGTTCTTCAGCGGCTTGAGGTCTTCGAGCCGGATGTTGCGGACGGTGGTGCCGCTTCCTTTGAGTATTTTTTGGGGGTCGGTAAGGCCTTTGCCTTGCAGGAAAAAGAGCGTTACCCATTTGGGGTAAAGGGCGATCGAGAGGACGGCTTCGGAGGACTTTTCCGTGGCGCAAAAGCCGATCACAAGGGCGTTGTAGTTGTCGTACACCATCTGGATCGCGCCTGGCATGAGCGCGCGGAGCTTTTTCAGCGCCGCCCGAGCGAGCTTTTCGATCTCGGGGTCATACTTGGACAGGAATAGGTCGAGCTGCTTGGCGGGCGCAAGCGTATTGGAGAGTTCATTCATGGCCGATAGTGTACGGAAATGGCCAAGGTGGTGCAAAGGTGAGTCACATTTGCACCACCTTGGCCATTTCCGTACACTATCGGCCATGAATGAACTCTCC
>JBKJSI010000564.1:0-2683 GCA_046595915.1 Pirellulaceae bacterium | reverse complement strand
CCCGTCGCTCACTGGAAACTAGGAAACGAAATCGACTGGTGGTTCCTCGGCGGCGAAGTGGTCGTCGACTACTCACTTCGCATGCGGCTCGATACGCCTCCCCAAGATCGCGGCAAGATCTGGGTAACGGCCTACGCCAACGATGTCATGGCCTATATCCCCTCCCGCCGAGTCCATCGCGAAGGCGGTTATGAAGGCGGCGGCGCCATGCTTTATTACGGCCTGCCCTCGCCCTGGTCCGAAGAAGTCGAAGACCGGGTGTTTGCCATGGTCAAAGCGTTAAGCGAAAAGTAGTGCTCGGTCAACGCTAAGAATGGGGGTCAGTGTGTGGCTGTGTTTCGAAAACAAATCGGCAGCAAGAGTCTCAATTCACGTTAGATTCCTCCCGATTTGTTTTCTAAACACGGCTCGGCTACACCTCAAAAGTTGACCATGACAAAGCACTAGCCATGGCTATTCGCATTTTCTCCGTGTCTCTCTGTGCCTCTGTGTGAGATACGCTCCTTGGGGATGCGGACAACACCTACCACGCCAAGCCCTCTTAGCCAAAGCCTAATACCGAGAAATTTTACAATTTGGCAGCTCCTCGCGAAGTGCAAAGATCGCATCAGCACTGACATTCGGCCCAATAACAAGCTGCTTCAGCTTTTTCGCGTTAGAGAGCGACGCCAAATGTTCGTCGTTGATCGATAGTTCATAAAGCGAGAGCGATGTCAAATTGCCGAGCTTGGCAAACTCCTCGAGGCACTGGGGCGCGATTTGCGGAAACTGAAGATTCACCGAACTCACTTGGGAGGTTCGACAAAACGCCTTCAAAGCCTCCGGCGCTACATGAATTTGTCCTTGAATCGAAAGCGATCGGAGGTTTGGATTATCGCCTAACGCTTTGAAGGCCTGCTTCATCGCTCGTCGAGAACGCTCCGCGAATTCCTCCGCGGAGGGTTCCACAGCGCGAAAATCGTTTTCACTATGTCGAATCGATCCAATGTGCAGTTTCTGGAGCGTACGATTTCCCGCGAGAATGGCAATACATTCGGGCGTGCAAGAAGAAACACGTACCTCAGTGAGCCGAGGAAGCTCCCGCACCACTTCGCCGCTGCGATCAGGCAAGAAGCAATGAACGGAAAGGTTCTCGAGTTCCTTCGCACCCTTCAAGTGCAAAAGTGCGTCGCCCATGGACCCATCGCCGCTGAAATGAGACTGGACGACGAGTTCCTTCAGCGAAGGCGCCTGAAAAAGCACTGCCGCATCGTGCGGATTGATGTTGAAGCAGTTGAGGTGCATGGTGCGGATGCCAAACGAGCGCTTCGCGTCCATCGCGATCGCAGAATCGAGCGTAGGCCCTTCGTAGGTAAGTGACTCGAAAGAGCGCTGGTACTCCGGATGAACATACTGACGAATCTTCGAAGTTACCCAACTCGGCTGATCGGTATTCGAGTACCGAGCAAAGACTTGCAGGCTTCCGATTTTGTTCACATTTCGCCACTCAGCCAGACGCAACTGCGCCTCACCCCGTTCCCGAACATCCTGAATCCACCGCCCCGCCAATCCAAACCCAACCCCGAGAACAACAAACAGGATGAGCCCCGTCCGCAGCGAAAAGGTCTTCATAGGTAAGAGTCCCTCCGAATGGCCCACTGGCGCTGTCAACGCGAAGAATGGGGATCAGTGTATGGTTGTGTAACTAACCCCCAAGATTCGCACTCACCGAGCGAATCTTCATCTTCATCTTCATCTTCGTCTTCGTCTTCGTAGTCGTCTTCGTCTTCGAATTCAGGGCCAACGGCCCGCAATATTGTAGCCAGGGTCGGAGCAGTACTCTGCGCAGGCCCTGGTAGACGGTCAGCCACCAACACAAGGGCTGAAGGCCCGAGATATTCCTTGGGTTGCCGCCAACACCCCCAAAGCGTCTTAAGGTTTTCCCTCTTCTCGCATGACATTCGAATCTTCTTGATCGTCGGCAATCGCACAATTTCCCGAATCAGCCCATCCTCGATTTGCCGTTCCTCCCCAATTTCAATCCACTCCAATTGCTTCGCCTTTTTGACGGCGCTCCAATCCGTAATTCCGGTTGAGTTGTTAATTTTGCAATCCAGATTGAGCTTCTTCAGCCCAGGCGTCTTCAAAATAGATCGCAGCGAGGCGGCATCAACATCTCCTCGAAGGATCATATGCTCGACACCAAAGAGCTTTCCAACTTTTTGCAAACGCGCCGCGTCTGCATAGGCGCCGCCGAGCGTCAGCGAACTCAGCTTGCGGTTGTATTCGGGATGCACCCACTTTCTGATAACTGTCGTAAAGCTGGAGGGTTTCGCTTCCGACTCGTAATAAGCAAGCATCCGCCGACGATACTCCTCACCGCTCTTAACCGGACCGGCATTGTTGGCCTGCGACACAAGCCACAATTGAGCCTCACCCCGATCTCGGACACTTTGAATCCACCGCCCAGCAAATCCAAACGCAACCCCGAGAATAATAAACAGGACGAGTCCCGTCCGCAGCGAAAAAGTTCGCATTCGTAAGATCCCCTTCAAATTCCCGGCCAATTCACGCCTCCTTCGTAAGCGAGTCGCTCCCGCGATGCGCACCAAACAATCGACTCTCTCCCTCGAACAACCCGATCTACAACTCCCGATCCCCAATCTGCTCTTTCCGTTCACCCTGCTCAGTAATTTGGCAATCA
>JBKJSI010000556.1:0-3923 GCA_046595915.1 Pirellulaceae bacterium | reverse complement strand
GCCGGGCTGCTTTATTGGTATGGGATCTACCCCCTTCATCAACTCGTTTTCGCTGGGATGCTTCGGAATCTGGCCCGCGCTGCCGAAAGTTCCGATCGTGATTCCGTACCGTCCCATGATGTCACGGCTAAGGCGATATTGTCGGACACTCGCGCCGCTAGCGCCCAGCTGTGATCGAAAGCAAGGAAAGTGAAATGAGCCTCTCGTCAGGACAAACACTATCACCGCCATGGGCGAGTCGATGGCTCTTGGCCGCAGGAATTTACAACCTGACCTGGGGAGCACTTGCCATCGCAGGGCCCCACCTGTTGTTCGACCTTACCGGTGCGAAGCGGATCAATTATCCCGAAATCTGGCAATGTGTAGGGATGATCGTCGGTGTTTACGGGATCGGTTACCTCATCGCGGCCAGCGATTCACGAACGCACTGGCCGATCGTGCTCGTCGGGCTGCTGGGCAAAGTCTTCGGTCCGATCGGGTTCCTGGTGGCGCTGCTGCGAGGAACGTTTCCTCCCCTCTTTGGCTTGACAATCCTGACCAACGATCTGCTGTGGTGGATTCCTTTCGCCTTGATTCTGAGGGATGCGGCTAGGAACCGGAGATCGGACCACCAATCGAAGGTGACTTCCAGACAGCAATACGTCAAACAGACTAACATCAAGGCTTCCCCGGACGTGGTCTTTCGCTTTCACGAAAGCCCGAATGCCTTGCAACATCTCATCCCGCCGTGGGAGAACATGAAACTGGTTGAATCTGCCGGGTCTCTCCGGCCCGGCAGCCGGGTCGTCCTGCGCGGGAGTCTGGGAGTCATTCCAATTCGATGGATCGCGATTCACAAAGAATACGATCCGCCGCACCTGTTCGCAGATCGCCAGGAATCAGGACCCTTCGCCTATTGGTATCATCGCCATCGCTTTCTCGACGATGGTCACGGCGGAACCCTGTTGAGAGACGAGGTCGAATACGCGGTTCCCCTGGGAGTGATCGGGCGGTGGCTCGCCGGCTGGCTTGTTCGCCGCAAACTGGAAGCCATGTTCGCTTACCGCCATGAGAAAACGCGGAGCCTAATCGAATCCGGGGAATGGACTTGTGTAACCCGCGAGTGAAAGGTCCAAAGGCGGTATGAATCAAGATGTTCTCATTGTGGGGGCGGGGCTATCGGGCTTGTGCTGCGCCCGTAGATTGCAGCAACAGGGCATTCGCTGCTTGGTGCTGGAGGCCTCCGATGGTGTCGGTGGGCGAATTCGCACTGACACGGTAGATGGGTTTCGGCTGGACCGAGGTTTTCAAGTCTTCTTGACCAGCTACCCGGAAGCAAAGTCGATCCTTGATTATCAAGCATTAGACCTCAAGCCATTCCTGCCCGGTGCTCTGGTGCGGTACGGTGGCCGGTTTCACGAATTGACCGACCCCTTTCGACGACCGCTGTCCTCCCTCCGTTCGCTGTTCTCGCCAATCGGCTCCCTCGCGGACAAGTTGCGAGTCGCGAGGTTTCGCTCAAGATCATTGCGAGGCTCCATTGAGGACCGTTTTCGCGACCCTGAAACCACATCACTCCAGGCACTTCGGGATGCAGGTTTCTCACCCTTGATCATCGAACGGTTCTTTCGACCGTTTCTGGGTGGGATTTTTCTCGACTCCGAGCTGCTTACTTCCAGCCGCATGTTGAGCTTCGTGTTTCGCATGTTCTCGCTTGGAAACGCCTGCCTGCCCGCAGAAGGGATGGAAGCCATCCCCCGACAGGTAGCGGCCGCGTTGCCGCCCGACAGCATTCGGCTGGAAACTCGAGTGGTGCGAGTTGGGGCTGGCGAGGTGACACTCTCTACCGGCGAAAAGCTCCGTGCCAAGTCCGTCGTCGTGGCGGTCGAAGGCCGCATGGCTGCGGAACTCTTGGGCGAAGCCATTTCCTCGGCGGGCCAAGGCACGACGTGCCTCTACTTCACGGCGCCGCGCCCCCCCGTTGCCCAACCGCTGCTCGTCTTGAATGGCGATGGTCGCGGCCCGATTAACAATCTCTCTGTTCCCACCGTCGCCGCACCTTCCTATGGCCCGGGCGATAAGAGCCTCGTCTCGGTGACGGTCTTGGGCACGAGGAACGATAACGAGCGTCTGTTGGCGGAGGTTCGCGAGCAGTTGGGCGAGTGGTTTGGCGCCCCGGTCCAGGACTGGCGTCACTTGCGAACGTATTCCATTCCTTACGCTCTCCCCTCTCAGAGCTCGCCGGCGTTGAGCGCGCCAGAACGCCCCGTTCGCTGGCAGTCCGGGATCTATGTCTGTGGAGATCACCGTGACAACGCTTCCATCCAGGGCGCGATGGTCTCGGGACGTCGAGCGGCGGATGCCGCGTTGAAGGACCTGACATGAACGACCCGCTCATCCGACTTTTGTTCATGGCCCACATGGCGTCAACCCTGTTCATGCTGGGTGTGATCTGGCTCGTGCAAGTCGTGCACTACCCACTGTTTGCCAATGTCGGAAACAAAGAATTCGTAAGCTACGAGCGGCGACATACAAGGCTGATCACTTGGATCGTTGCGCCGCCGATGCTGATCGAAGGAACGACAGCAGTGCTTCTTCTTTTATTCCGCCCGCCAAGTGTTGCAGCGTGGACCCTCTGGGCGGTAGCGGCATTATTGGGAGCCACATGGTTATCTACCGCGATGGTCCAAATGCCGTGCCACGAAGTTCTTTCTCGTAGCTTTGACCCAATTGTGCATCATCGACTCGTCCGGAGCAACTGGTTTCGCACGGCGGCCTGGAGCCTGCGTGGGGTTCTAACGCTCTGGATGACATGGTCATTCGTGTTGCAGTTCGAAACGGGCGTTACCACGAAAGGAAGTACAAAGATGGCAAGCGTGCAGGTTGGGGTGATCCATTAATGCGAGAGCCTGACGCTCGGCTTCGAATCGCGCTAGGACTTGGGCGCTGTCCATTCCCGCTTTGACTAGCTTGACTGCGACTTTGCGCTTTACGGGCTCCTTCTGTTCGGCCATCCAGACGGCGCCCCTGCCGCCGACGCCGATTTGTTCGAGGAGCTTGTAGCGGCCGGCGATGACTTCGCCGGGGTGTTGGAATTGGGAGGTGTGAATCGCCGTTTGATTTAGTCCTGCTGCCGCACGAAAATCTCTACTCAAGACACTCGCCGGTTGTTCATGCGCCGCCAAAAGTCGTTCTACTGCGGCGAGTGATTCTGGATCATGGGAGCAATGGGCGGCCAAATAGGCGGCTCGCGCTCCGGCAGGCAGTTCGGCGGCGGCGAGGAATTGGTCGCGAACGAGCTTGGCATCGGCGGGCATATCGAGGTTCTCCGGGGTTTATCCTACAAGGCGTAAAGTGTCCCGGAAGAGTCTCAGGATTTTTCAGGGCGATCGGCCAATGCCACCGTCAGCCAGGCGCGGGCGTAGGTCCAGATGCGAAAGCCATTTGCGCGTGAGATACCTAGTGCGCCTGCGGCTTCTTCTACTGAAAGTCCGGCAAAAACGCGGAGTTTGGCCATCTCGGCTGCGGCTGCGTCTACGGCTTCGAACGCTGTCATCGCCTCATCGAGATCGATCCAGCCATCGGCGTCGATCACTTGCGAATGGACTAGATTCAGGTCGAAAGAAGTCGCTCGATTGCCACCTCCCCGCTTGAGCGACTGCTTGCGACGCGCGGTGTCAATCAAAATCCGCCGCATTGCTTCCGCCGCAGCGGCAAAGAAATGTCCGCGATTTGCGAACGCTTTTACGCCCTTGGGCCCCACGAGCCTCAGATAGGCTTCATGCACCAAGGCGGTCGCGTCGAGTGTTTGTCCTGGGGCTTCGTTCGCCATATGCCCCGCCGCAAGCTTGCGTAATTCGTCATAGACGAGCGGGAGTAAGTTCTCCGCTGCCGCTAGATCGCCAGATTCGATTTGCGAGAGGATTTGTGTGACATCGGACATG
>JBKJSI010000550.1:0-8056 GCA_046595915.1 Pirellulaceae bacterium | reverse complement strand
CAGCATTCTCGGCCGCACCCTTCGCCCGCCCCCAGAAGCCGTCGCGCCGCTCACCGCTGACCTCCACCCCAATCTCACCACTCGTGATCGCGTCGAGCTCCAAACCAAAGCCGATTCGTGCCAATCGTGCCATAGCATGATCAACCCCCTCGGCTTCACCCTCGAACAGTTCGACCCCGTCGGGCGCTTCCGCGCGAGCGAGTTTGGCAAACCAATCAATCCGCTCGGCAAATACATCACCCGCAACGGCGATGAGGTTGCCTTTAACACCGTCCGCGACCTTGCCAACTTCCTCGCCACCAGCGAAGAAGCCCACTCCGCCTTCACCGAGCAGCTTTTTCACCACCTGGTGAAGCAACCGATTCGAGCCTACGGCCCTGAAATGTCGAAGAAGCTCAAAGAGTCCTTCGCCCAAAACAATTTTGACATCCAGCGGCTGATCGTCGACATTGTGACGAGCGCCGCCGAATACCGCACGCCAACCCAATAGCTAAGTCAACATATCGGGCGCCACTGCTGGCTTGTCCAGCAGTGCGAAGTGCAGAACCGTTTGCCAAGCACGAAAGTCCGGAGAGCAACAATGCCTAACACGACCCGCCGCCAACTTCTCAAGCGCCTCGGCATCGGCGCCGCAACGCTCCCTTTCCTGGGCAATCTCGCCTCCCTCGGCCTGGCCGCCGACGGCGCCACACGCAAGAAACGCCTCGTCGTGATGTTCAGTCCCAACGGTGTGATTCCCGACGCCTTTTGGCCAGAGGAAGAAGGTGAGATCAAAGCGTTCAAAGAAAGCCTCTCGCCACTCGAACCATTTCGCGACAAGACGATGACATTGCTCGGCGTCTGCGACAAAGTTCGCGGTGACGGCGACAACCACATGCGCGGCATCGGCTGCCTCCTCACCGGCGTCGAACTCTTCCCCGGCAACATCCAAGGCGGCTCCGACACGCCTGCCGGCTGGGCGAGCGGCATCTCGATCGATCAAGAGATTAAAAACGCCCTGCAGAAAAATCCCGAAACGCAAACCCGCTTTGGTTCGCTCGAATTTGGCGTCCTCGTTCCCGAACGAGCCGACACCTGGACCCGCATGGTCTACTCCGGCGCGAACAAACCGATCGCCCCGATCGACGATCCCTACCAGATGTTCAAAAAACTCTACGGTCGCGCCAAGGATCAGGAAAACCTTCGCAGCATCCTTGATGAACTCCAAGAGGATCTCAAGAAAGTCGGGGCCGTCGTCAGCGCCCGTGATAAGCATTTGCTGGAGGAGCACACGCAGTTCGTTCGCGAAATGGAGCAAGAACTCAAAGACCCTAAAAACAGCATCGTGGGCCATGCCGTGCCGCAGTTAGAGCCCGGCGTCAAAGAAGACAACGAAAACATGCCGCAAATCAGCAAGATGCAAATCGAGCTCTTGGTGAATAGCTTTGCGGCCGACTTCAATCGCATCGCGACGCTGCAATATACCAACTCGGTCGGCGGCGCCAAAATGAAGTGGATCGGCGTCGAGGAAGGCCACCACGAGCTATCGCACTGCGAAGACAAAGAGACTGAAAAAGTCGAGAAGCTGATCAAGATCAACAAGTGGTTCGCCGAGCAACTCGCCTATCTCACCAAGCGACTCGCCGAAACGCCGGAACCGGATGGCAATGGCACACTGTTAGACAATACACTCATCGTCTGGACCAACGAGCTCGGCAAAGGCAACTCTCACACCCTCGACAACATCCCTTGGGTGCTCGTGGGCAACGGCCTCGACTTCAAAATGGGACGCCACATCAAGTTCCCCAAGACGTCGCACAACCGACTCTTGCTCTCGCTGGCGCATGGCATGGGGCACCAGATCGAAAAATTTGGCAACCCTAACTTCTGCGGCGAAGGTCCGCTGACCGGGCTTACTTAATCTCGATTTCGCTCGAAGCTACTTCGGCGTCTCTACCGGAACTTCCTTCTTCTGAGGTTCGGCTGACTTTAGCAACTCAACCTCCTGTTGCGCATTGAGCTCGGACAGCTTTCGATGCAGGATTTGAAGCTCGTCGACCTTTCGCTCCAGCCGAGCAAAGGCCGTGATATCCTCGGAAAGATCTTGCAGGTCTTGAAATCGCTGTTGGAGCACTTTCTTCGCGCTCTTTTTCACCTCGGCATCGACTTCAAGTTCTTTCAGCTCTTTCTTCAGTTGATCTGCTTGGCCCCCTTTGTAGGAGAGCCTCAGCGATTCCTCGCGCTGGGCGATTTCCATTTCGGTATCGATGATCTCGGCCATTGCCGACTCCAGCATGCCCTTGAGCGACTTGGCTCTGATATTCGGATCCGTCTCGATGCGTTCGTATTTCGTTTTGAGCGACTTGAGTTTTTTTCCGAGTGTCGCGAGCGGCGCATCGTCTTTGAATTGCAACTCCGATTCCTTCACCAATTCCGCCATTCGAAGGTTCATTTGCTCGCTCCTGGTCGCGGCCTCCGCCAGATCTTTGTCAGCGAGCCGAATTTCCGTCTGCACACGATCGAGTTCTGAATGCCAGCGATCCCGCGAGGTGACCAGGCTGTCATAGTGTTTGTCGGTCAGCGCAAACATTTCATCTTCGGCCTTCTCAATCTCCGCACGCACGGTCGAAAGCCGATCTTTAATTGCTTGGCGATTGGCGATGGGCAATAGCGCCGCCTTGGGTGTTGTCACCTTGGCTTTCGTCGATGCCGCAGGCGCACTCTCCTGCACGTCCAGGACATTGGCATGGGCCTCCCGGACTTGATAAGTAGGGAGAGGCGGTTGCGCGTTCACCGATGCACTGGTCGACATCCATAGCCCAGCGGTCAGTACAACGCCATTTCGCATCAAATGAAAATTCATCTGCGGATCCCTAAATGCAATTCGCAAAGTGGTTGCGGTGGAGCGCAAGCCGTATAGCTCCCATCGAACCTAGTTTACTTCACCCGCCAGAAAGGGGGCCGATTAGAGCGAAAATGCCCATCGCACCGATTTTTCGGCCTCGTTCGCTCCAAACGGCCTCGCCGTGCCGCGACCAAAACCAAGGCTCGCCGGAGCCCAGTTCAGTGGCGGCGGGGGAGGCCCCTCAGTTAAGCTAGGATGATTGCCCAGAACCGCCCGCACCAACGCACGGCGCTTCCCATCGCGATGGACCCGCTTCATGAGCCAAACCCACTGCCCCCGCTGCGGCGATCTCGTCCGGTTTCCCGCCGATTTGCCCGACGAAGCCGTCATCCGCTGCCCCCTCTGCACCGAAGAATACGCCTTTTCCGAAATGTCCGCCGGCCTGCCGCCGATGGTCGAAATCATCTCCCTCCCCGAATCCGCCCGCGACGCGATCGGCAAACTCGATGAACTCCTCGTCGCCAAACCCCTCGCCGATGCCCCGAGCTTAGTCGCTCCCCGCGTCTCCACCGGCACGTCCGCTCGCAGCGGCGTCCGCCGACGCCCTGCCGAGTCTCCGTGGCGCCCTCTCATCTTGCTGATCGAGATCGCCCTGTCGGGCGTCGTTGGCATCGCGCTCGCCGTCCTCGTCCTTTGGTGGCTCCCCGGTCAATGGCACCGCGACCCGCTCACCCTCAAACCGGTCGCCGCCAAATACGCACCCTGGCTCCTCCCGCCCGCGCATCGCCCTATGAGCGATCTCGCGTCGGGCGAAGAAGATTTTCCCGAGCCCACCAAGACAACCGCATCCAGAACACAAGGAAGTCGATTCTCGGAACCGCAGCCCAGATCCAATCCACGCCCAAAAATCAATGCTGATGAGCGAGCGCAATCAGATAACAAGGCGAAGACGAAAAAACCTGTCGTAACTAGTCCCGCCGATAAAGAGCCCACCGAAAAAGAGCCCACCGAAAAAGAGCCCGCCGAAAAAGAGCCCAAAGAATCGACCGAAGAAATTCCGACCATCAAACCCGCGCCGCCTGAAGCCGTTCAAAAAGCATCCGCTGATGTGACCGAACCACCAGCCGCGGTTCCAAACGATTCACCCAAGCCCAAAGAACTCCCCGACGACCACTGGTCGAAACTTCCCGAAGAACCGCCCGAGCCGCCTGAGTTAGTCTGGACCAACAGCCCCGAAATCAGCGCACTCCTGCGCGACGCCGAGCGCCGCCGCAAAGATCCCCCCAAGCCAAAAACCGATGTCCCTGAGATGGTCCCAGGGCAATTCCCCGGCATCGTGGAACCCGACTTTATTACCACCTTCCGCGAACTCGCCCGTGTCTCCGGCCAAGAGAACGCCGAGGACATCGGCCTCGAAATTACCCGCGAACGTCTCAAAGCCTGGCTTGCCAGTGTCACCGACGAGGAATGGAAAAAGGCTTGTGTCGCGACAGCAACGATTCTCGAAAAACCGAGCATCGCCCCGCGCGGCGTGATCTACCTCGCCAAGCTCAACTCCGCCCAGGCCATCGGCTCCTGGCTCCACCTCGAGCTCGATCCCAAGCCGGGCGACCTCCATTTCCCGATCTTGATCGAGCCTCAACTCTTCCATGCCTGCAACGGCGACTCGCTCATCGGCAAGGAAATCTACCTCCTCGGCTCCGAACTTCCCGATCCCAAACGCCTTGTCTCGGATGTTCCTTCGAGCGTCCAAAAAACCTGGCTCATCGGCGCTCTTCGCAGCGCCGAGCGAGTGAAACCATCTGAAAACCCGATGCCATAAAAATAAGAGCCCGGCGCTTTTTTCGCCGGGCGCTCTGAGAATTCAATTCGCGGAAGGTGCTAGGGATACACCACCTGATTCCCGTCATCCCGAAGAAACAGCCACTTCAGCATCGCGGGGTCGATTGTTTTCTTAATGCCTTTGACTGAGCCATCGCCTAGGCCCGCCAAAAACGTCTCCTTCTGATATCCGAGCATCGCCGCAGGCGTATCAATCGCGAGATCCTCCGGCTTGGTCCAAGGAATGTCCTTCTTCGCATCGACAATCGCAATCGTGTTACTCGTGCCATCGGTGATATCGGCCATCCCCGCACCCACAGCCCCAAGGTTGATAATCGTCTTTGGCCCCGCCACTGCAAAGTAACTTGTGTTAGTCGACTTCCCCTTCTCGGATGGGTCTTGGAAAATGGCCGGGACTTTTGCAAGTACTTTCTTATTGTTCTCGCTATCCCAAGGCTCATCCAGTTTGTATTGCCGATAAAGAGCGTCCTGCTCGATGAAAGGCAAAATCGCCACTCGCCAACTATGCGGCGTCTTGCCATCCGGTCCATAACAAATCGCCGGCGGGAACTTCCCATAAGTGTCGTGATAGTTATGCAGTGCGAGCATAATTTGCTTTAAGTTGTTCGCGCTCGCTTGCTGCTCTGCGGCTTTCCGAGCAGAGCCGAGAAACCCTGGCAACATTGCCGCGATTTTTCCTTTGTCCGCCAAGACGAGCGTCGCCTGCGTCGAGCTTCCTTCATTCAGCACCTTCATGTTCATCAGCGTATCGCGCGCGAGTTCCACCAATACAATTTGAGCCGGCTCTAGCTGTTTGTTGGTTTCCAATTGCGATCGGAGCCAATTGCGCCCGAGTGTCGCAATGGCGCTGATCGTGCCTGAAACGTCCTTGGCTTGCGTATCGGAGCCGGACTCCACATGGAAATTCGCCTTAACGTCTCCTGGGAGATCAATGCCCAGCGACATCGCGTCCGAATCTTCCCAAATCGGCGCCGCCATCTCGATCGCGGCGAACGCATCCCGAAATTCAGCTTGCGGCGTACCCGGTTTAGTAGACTCTAGTTTCCTGGCAGACCGAATCGCTTCCGATTTCACGATGATCGCAATCGGCGACGATTTCACCTTCTCCCAACTCTTGCGCGCGGCTAGCGCCGAGACCCGAGTGGCCGAAAGGCTTTTGGTCACTTCCAACGGCGAACCGATAATAATGGTCTTGCTGTCAATCTCTCCCCAGACGACGCCGGGCATTGGCGCCTCAAACAGAGCGACAGACTCCACAATGCCCACCGATTTGTCTTTTGGCAGAAGTGTTTGAATCTTGCCGGCCTCGGCGTAACGGGCGACGAACACACCTTGAGGCCTAGGTGTTGAATCCGTCGCCGTCGCCAGCGAACCGCTCGCGATGAGCTGTTCGAACTTTTCTACGTCAATCCCCGCCTTCTTGGCCATGTGAAGCGGCCCGCCTTCGGCAGCCATCGCATCCATGAAGATTTTGGCAATCGGATGCGCAAGCACCTCGCCCGGCCGAACCGCCACAATCACTTCTGCATTTTGCGGAACATACTTCGTAAGGAATTCACCAACATTTCCAGGCTGAGTAGCCGCAGGCTTCGCGCCTGCGCCTTCTTGCGCGAGAGTAAGTCCCTGCGGCCCACGCACCGTACTCACACCCAGCGCAACGATTCCCATCAAACAGAGCCAGACAACTGACCAGCCAGGGCGGCCAACGCCGCCCTCACCTCGCATCGACTTCAACATCTCAATCCTCCTAACCCAAGCGCCTCGAGAAGGAACAAAAGACCGCACCGCCAGCCCCGAGCCGCGCGGTGGAAGCGACAAGGCCACCTCGGCCAAGGCGCGTAAATAGTTTTCACGTGGACCAGCCCACTTGGCCGCCAAAGCATCCGCCGCCAGCTCCTGATCGAGCCGCAATCGACTCACCAAAGCGTGCATCAGCGGATGATAAAAATGGACCGCCAGACAAAGCTGCCCAAATAGATGTGTCAGATAATCACCGCGCTGAATATGCGCCAGCTCATGCGCCAAAACCGCCGAAAGCTGCGACTGCGTCCAGTTTCTCCAAGAAGGAGGCAACAAAATCACCGGCGAAAAATGCCCAAAAGTCGCCGGCCCGGTCACTAACTCACTCTCGCGCACATCGACCTTCGTTAGGCAACTCGCCTGAGCCCGCAAGATATCCATCCCCTCATGCAGCGATGGCGACTCAATCGTCTTGCTCGTCCGCCTCAAGCGTCTGAGTCCCACCAGACTCGCGATAAGGCTCGCGATACCCAGCGCAAGCGAAGTGAACGCCAAGCCAAGGATCGCATTCCGCCAAGTCCAAATCGATTTCGCTTCTTCCGCCGGAAGATTCGAATTCTCCATCGCCTTCGCGAAGACCAAACCCCAATCAATCGATGCATCAGCCTTTCGCTTCAACTTCTGCGTCGCTAGATCCGCCCTTGGAGTGTCACTCTCGCCCGTATCGTCACTGGGTGAAGTCGTAACAGCCTCAACACTGACGTTGTTCGTATTTTCACCGCGCGCCAACGCATTCCACCACTTCGGAAGCGGCGCAAAGCAGAGCAGCGTGAGCACTCCCGCCATCGCTATCGCCGAAAGCGCCGGCCCACTCCCCACCGGGCGCTTCAGCCAACTCAGCGGCCAAAGAATCAGCAGCGCCGCCAGGGTCAGCAGCGTAATCTGAATCACGCACCAGACGCCCGCCTGCATGAAGGAGCCAAAAGTTAAATCGTTCACTTCTCAGTCTCCTTCAAATAGGCCTCGAGCAGCGCCCGTTCTTTGGCGGAAAGTTTTTTGCTCCCCAGTAACTGAGCAAGCAATTTCTCCCGCGACCCGCCAAAGAGTCGCTCGACCAGATCACCGAGCATCGATTTCGAAACGTCTTCGTAGCTGCGAATCGGCCGATAGAGAAATGGCCGCTCTTCATTGACCTGCAAGAGACAACCCTTATCGGTGAGGATCTTCATCAGCGTGGCGACCGTGGTATACGCCAAATCGCGCCCCCCACTCGCCATCTCCTCTCGCACGTCCGACACCGTGCAGTCGCCTCGTTTCCAAGCCGCCTGCATGACTTCGAGTTCACGCTCCGTCAAATCCGGCGCAGCAGGACGTGCCATACAAAGGCTCCTAGAAAGGCTTGGTGAGTGGTATTCGCCGCCGCCAACTCAATATTTGGTTTATTAGATTTGGTTTTATCGTAATGCTGAAAATAGGGAGAGTCAATACTCTTCCTTCTCGTTCTCGAATTCAGGGCCATGGCCTAAGATAGAGGGGGCTGTCATTTATACACAAGTTCATCCTTGTTCTTGCCGAATGCTGCCCAGGCGAGGGAGAAGTCGAGGACGCGGCGTAGTCCGGTCCAGATCACTTGCGTTCCGGGCGGCGGCT
>JBKJSI010000456.1:0-3773 GCA_046595915.1 Pirellulaceae bacterium | reverse complement strand
AGCAACATCCCAGCAAGAATAGCATCATCGGAAAACGCCGCAGCTGCGCCTGGAATGATGACTTCTTGTTGCAAGTCCTTGCCGGAACAACCACTTAGTTGCCGCTGGCCCTGGGGTAGTCCCAAATGCGGAATTGAGCAGCCGAATGAAGATGCCCGTAACGCCCGCGTGTTTCGATCCCATGGGGCTCGTCTGAACCACCTGCCCTTCAACTAACTCCACGCGTAAATCACCAAAGAACCCCAATTCGCCGGCGCGCTCATACGTTTCGCGCGTCCATTGAAACGGGATTGGCTCGCAAATAATTGACATGAGTATCATTTTCTCCCTTGAACGGTGGCTGCTTACCCATTTTAGCTAAATTCGCGACCTAAATTCCATTGGTTTTCCGCGCACAATCGAGTGTACAATTGTGCTAGGAGAAGGGGCACGGCAGAGGCCGCGACCTTCCCCTCACTTCGCTCGCACATCACTTCTCCTAAACGGCGCCGCCGCATGGCAGACGACTCCAATCCGGAAGTCAGTCAAGGTTCGACGCACTCCGTCGATGCGTCGCCGATTGCCACGCCCGAGCCGATCTTCAATTTCGAATCCGCCGCCGAAAAGCATGATTCGAAAGTTATGGCGCCGGTCCTTGATGGCGAAAAAACCGTCATTTCGGGTTTAGACGGCCAATTCCTCAATCCGTCCATCCGCGCCGGGTCGCCCCAAGAGATCGCCGCGCAATTGTTGGGACAAAGCCTGGGCCATTTCAATCTCGACCAATTCGTCGGCGGCGGCGGAATGGGCGCCGTCTTTCGCGCCCATGATCAGCAACTCGATCGCACGGTCGCCATCAAAGTCCTCTCCAAGGGACATGGCGAAGAGGAAGTCGTCAAGCGATTTCGCATCGAAGCTCAAAGCGCCGCTCGGCTTGACCACGAAAATATCGCTCGCGTCTTTTACGTCGGTGAGGATCGCGGTTGGGATTACATCGTCTTCGAGTACATCGATGGCCAAAACCTGCGTGACTTCGTGCAGCAGCGCGGGCCGCTTTCGATCGAAGAGGCAATCCAGTACGCCTTGCAAATTGCCGCCGCACTTGAACATGCTTCGCAGCGTGATGTTGTCCACCGCGATATCAAGCCATCCAACGTATTGGTTACCGCTAGCGGCCAAATCAAACTCGTTGATATGGGCTTGGCGCGCGTTCACGATGTCGAACGCAAAGGTGATCTCACCGAAAGCGGCGTCACGCTCGGCACCTTTGACTACATCTCGCCAGAGCAAGCCCGCGACCCGAGGCATGCCGATGTTCGTAGCGACCTCTACTCGCTTGGCTGCACGCTTTATTTCTTCCTGACTGGTCAACCGCCATTTCCCGAAGGCAACTTCTTTCAAAAGCTGCTCAAGCATCAAAACGAACGCCACTCCGACCCGAGACTACTGCGTCCCGAAGTAGATGAGGACGTAGTCGCCGTCCTTGACAAACTCCTGGCAAAGCAACCCTCGCGCCGTTATCAAACGCCCGCTGAATTGATCACTGCTCTTTGTGAAGTGGCGGACAAGCTAGGAATCGAAGCCTCCTCACCGCGCATCGCCGCAGCGATGAAATCATACGCCCGGCGTAGTCGCTGGCAGGCACACGTCGCCTGGATGTTACCGTTATCAGTGATGATACTAGGAATCTGGGGTTACGACGCCTTTTTAAAGCGCACCGCGAATGCGAGTTGGCGTCCAGCGCCGATACTGAAATCAACAAATCTTGATAGCACTAATACTCCATCAGTCGATTCGGAATCGATTGAATCGGTGGAGCCCGCAATACCAAGGAATCGACGTTTGCGAGGACCAATCATCGCAAACGCCCATCGTCGACGCGAGCGGTTGCCGTACGTAACCGCCACAAACGAGCGATACGGTGACATCAATGCAATCGAGTGGGATATTTCCAGCGATCTCCAAAATCGACTCTATCCTGCTAACCGATCACGCAATACCGCCGGGAATGCGCTAACTTCAGGCGCAACCAGCCGTCAACTTGAAAAGGACACAATCCTGGTCACCGACGATCAAGATTTGTTATCCCTCGGATCAGAGCGAGGATACTTCTCGACCCTGCGCGACGCTTGCCTCGCCGCTGGCGATCGAACTGCGATTCACTTCATCGAAATTGCCACACGCGAAGTGGACGTCGATGGCGCACTCCAATTACAAGCCACACAGCTGACGATTCGCTCGGTAAATCCGGAAGGTTCTCTCCTTCGGCTTCGCGCCGCCCCTGATGGTTTCTCATCACGCGGCGCGGCGATTGTTCAAATGGGAGGCGTCGTCCGCTGGGAACGTATGCAATTCGAATGGACTCCCTCGCAGACAATGAGTCGCGGCGCGGTGATGATGGAGCTTCGCGACACCCAGCGAACCGCGTTTAAGGAGTGCATTCTCACTGCAAAGACCAATGAATCGACGAATTTGACGATCGAATCCCCGACCTTCCTCCGCGCCGAAACCACGGTCGAAGGGGGCATGCTGAATCCAGAAATGATGGTCGACAATCCCGTTGAGACAGTTATTGACTTGTCGGATACCATGGTGCGCGGAGACGCAACCCTGTTGAGGGCGGCTCCTACCGCAACGCTTACACTCCGCTGGTCTGAAGGCTTGTTCGCTTCAACGAAGCGTCTCGCCGAATTCCGGGGCGCACTCCGCAAACCTATCGCCCAGTCTAAAGCCGAAATCGAACTGACTCGCGTTACTATCCAATCGCTCGAAGGCCTAGTGCGGACCTCCACCAGCGTCGATGAGTCACACGCGGTCCCCACTCACCTCAATCTGCGAGATTCCTACATCTCCGTACCGCCAGGCATCGCGCTGGTTGAGAACTATCGGCAAGATGCGCAAACCCAGTTCGAAGCGGCGCCTCTCTTGGTAGATGGCGAAGGAAATACTTACTTTGGCGCCGACCTCCTATGGACGAGTAAAAGCGGCGCAGGCAAAACGGAATCGGCCCTCAGACTCAAAGGCCTGGTTCAAATTTGGTACCGCGAAAGCACTCCGAATATGGCGCCCGCGCTGCTAGCGCCGCGGTTGGGTGTGGTCATCCCTTGCGAATCGGCAACGCCCGAAGACTTCCTCTCATCCGAAGAGAGTTTTCGCGAAGGCGGGTTTACGCCAGAACGGTTGCCCATTCCAATCGAATAGCTCGCCCTCGAGCACTTTTGAATACGGCGCAAGGCCTAAGGGTATTTGGCACCCTCCGAACTAGCCGGCAAACAGACACTTCAGATGAAATCAAGCCCGAAATCAAGTTGCACAGCAGAATGAGTGAGTGCGCCAGCACTAATGCGGTCGACGCCAGTCGCGGCGATTTGCGCCACCGTATCAAGGCGGACCCCCCCTGAGGCTTCGAGTTCGACTTCTGGCGCAAGTCGATTCCGGATCGCAACAGCTTCGTGGAGTAGGTCAATGGAAAAATTGTCGATGAGAACGATGTCGGGCCTGTGAGGCAGAACGTCGGCCAGTTGAACAAGTGAATCGACCTCGATCTCCAGCATCACATCAAGTGGCGGAGCTTCCCCACGAAGATATTCGCGGGCCCTTTCAATCGCCTCAGAGGGAGTATAGCCAGCCGTTCCAGCTTCGCGCCCGATGACGAGATGATTGTCCTTGATCAAAATGGCGGAATTGAGCCCGAGGCGATGGTTCATTCCACCACCTTGCTTGACCGCATATTTTTCTAAGCGGTGATACCCAGGCGTCGTTTTGCGAGTGTCGTAGATTCGTGTGTTGGTGTG
>JBKJSI010000405.1:0-6123 GCA_046595915.1 Pirellulaceae bacterium | reverse complement strand
CATGCCCCAGGCGCTTCTTGATTCCCTCGCCGGAATCGATCAGCGCCTGAAAGTCCCGCTTCAGATGCGCCCAGCACCACTGGAGTTGTGACTGCGAGTAGTACATCTTGGCCCGGTCGCAGTTCACCACGCCGCCGTAGTCCGCACCCAGTAGCTCCGTTAGCACGCTCGCGGCGCGGGTCTTGCGCAGGGTAAAGACGGTGAACGGCTTGGCGACCGCGGTCCAAAGCCAAGCTTTGGTGGATCCTTCTTTACTCGGTGTTTCGTCGATGCCCAGTTGCGCCTGGTGGGGGAGCTGCGCCGCCAAGGCGTCGTAACAGGGCCGCAAGGCCGCGGTAGACTGATTTTGCAGCTTGACGACCCAACCGGTGGAGCAGGGCTGGTTCAACACTTGCTCCAGGAAGAGGGCCACTCGCCGCTTGCTTTGGCGGAAGCAGCCCATCAGCAGGCAGACCAGCGCGACGAGCTGCGGACCGGCATGGATGGAGGGTGCGCCAGGCGGCAAGCGGGCGCAGGTGGTCGTCCCACAAGCGCAAGTCAGTCGATGCCGCTGATATTCGGTGACGATCGGCTTGATCACGGGCAAGTCCCACACTTGGTGACGCCACGGCTCGGCATCGCTTCCCCAGAGGCGCTCCCCGCAGCGCCGACACTCCGTTGGCTTCAGCGGGATTACTTCGTCGCACTGCTCGCTGGGAATCAACGGCCGCTCGTGCTTCGGATGTCCCGGCTGTCCGCCCCGTTTCTTCTTGGACTTCGGCTTTCCGGGCGGCGACTTGGCGTGCGGGTGCTGGCTGCTGGGCGGCAAGGAAGAATTCTGCGGCGTCTTTTTCAGTTGCGACTCTAACTCGACGATCCGACTCTCCAAGCGAGCAATCCGCGATTCATAATGGGCCATCACCGCCCGCAAAAGCGCTCGAAACTCCGGCGGCAAGGCGGCGAGTTGCTCAGGCGTAATCGGCGGCGACGATGACATGGCGATGGTTTCGCCAATTTCGCCCGCCAAGCCAAGACCAATTTGCTAAGACGGGGTGTGAACGGTTACGTTGCGATATGATGCAGATCACTGCGAGACAGTTTGCCAGCGATTCTCTTCATAATAGTCGCGGTAGGTGAATGACTGAATAGTGCCGCCAGCCGTGCGGTATCGAGTGCCCACTTCACCGTCGGAATTTGGCCCCTGATGATTCTGTACATCGACCACGCAATGAGGCGCGCTCGCGAGAATACTTCTGACAGCGTCCAGGCGAATAGGGCGGTTGAATGTTAGTTTCTTTAGGGATGCTGGCGATCTAAAAGCCGAAATCTCCAGGTTGTCGTCGCCATAGGCGTGAAGATCTAATTCCTCAAGGCATGTGGAGGAATGCAAGTCATCTAGGGTTTCGGTCGAAAGAGACGTCGGCCAATCCATCCAGAGGCAATAGAGATTTGGCATCGATGCTACGCGCTTGCAAAACGTATCCGGCAGAGCGCAATTCCTAATAAATAGCTTCTCGGGAGACGCACTCGATTGAAATTCCCTCAGTATATCGTCAGTAAGCGTCAAGTCTTGAAAGCAAAGGGCGTGCAAGCAACAGGTGTTGCAAAGTGCGCGAGTCGCTTCAAGACTGGGAGAGTTGTTGCACAGGGTAATGACCGGAGACCGGTTGTCTTGGCAGTAGAGATTACCTAGATGCGTAGCGCCGGACTTTGAAACTCGGGACACATCGATTTCGAGCCGTTGTAGATGCGGAAGCTTCGAAATCGCCTCAATGACTTCATCGCTCACAGGTTTAAATAACGTCAATCGCTCAATCGCGTACAACACAGAAAGGCGCGAACTTGCCTCTGGATCAATTTCAGCACACTCGATATCTAACTCGCGCAGGTTTTTCACTTGTTGCAAGCGCTCAATCGTCTCACAGTCGAGGCGCTCAATTCTCAAGCTGAGACTGGGCAAGCCGAACAGGTCGCGTGAGGCTTGAAGTGCTTGTTGAATTTTTTCAGGTGATTCCGGTCCATAAAAACAAATCGGCATTCCAAACACGTACGCATCTTGATCGATCCAGGCCCTGGATATTTTGGCGAAAAGCGATTGATCCCTGTAGTCCTCCTCATTCGTGGCGCCGCCAAAGTGGTATTCAAGGCCTTCAATTCTCGCGACAGCGGCTTTGTGCCGTTGCACTTGTGACTTTACCTGCCACACAAAATTCGCTGCTCCGCCCAACACGACCGCTATAATCGTGAAAAGGATCAGCAGGAGTTGGAGCGAGAAGCGGGGACGCATCGGGATTGCTTACCAGCCAACGGCAGGAATCTCTATTTAACCTCCACCAGTTGACCACTCTCGCCTGGGCGGTGTCAATTGAGTGGTTGGCGGCGACTCGATATCGCGAGTCGATGGCACTCACCGCTTTTTTGTCGTCCACAACTCCCCTTTTTCCCAAGCCGCGATGCGCGCGCGTGCGTCTTCGGCGCCGATGATGGGACGCGGGTCTTCAGCGTACTTTTTATCTTCGAGAGCCTTTTTCTGGAGCAAGATTGCCGACTTATAGTCGCCTTTAAGTGCGAGGAGGCAGGCTTTTGCGGCATGAGTGAGTGCACTGTCTGGTTCGAGTTTCTCCGCTTCTGCAATCAGCTTAGTGGCCATTTCCGGGTCGCGAAAATAGCTATTGGAGCACGTGGCAAGCAGCGTAACCTTAGCCCTATAACAGGAGGCATTAGTCGGCGCAAGTTTAATTGCTTCATCGATGTCGCGTGCCGCCATGACGAATTCACCTTGAACCTGATAGATGAAAGCGCGGAACAAAAGCGTTTCAGGCTTTTGAATCGTTCCATCGTTAATAAGCTCATCCAGATGTGGCAGCGCCTGCTCGTATTTCTTTGTCAAGTAGCAACAATTTGCGATGACGTTGTGAGCAGAAATGCTCTTCACATCGCGCTCTAGCGCGGCCTCAGAGTCAGCGATCGCCCCCTCGTAATCTTCTTGCGTCGCTTTAGCGGCCCCGCGAAGTTGATAGCCGTCAGCCTTGTCAGCACCCAATTCAATCATTTTGGAAAAATCTTCAATTGCGCCCTTTGAGTCATTTAAAAACGTCCTGCACATGCCGCGATGCCTAAAAGGCTCTCGCTCTGAAGGGGCCAACTCAATTTGCTTTGTAAAATCGAGTTGAGCGTCCCGAAAGTTGTTTAAGACCATCAAAGTCCAGCCGCGACAGAAATAGGCGTTAGGATCACGAGGTTCTAGTCGAATCTCTTCGGAGAAGCCTTGTAAGGCATCGGAGTAGAGCTTTGCCTCTGTCTGAATCGCCGCCTTGGTAGAGTGATTTCGTGCGTGGAAGGGATCGAGTGAAATCGCATCATCACAATCGCGAATCGCTCCAGGTAAGTCGCCCGACGCAAAGAAAATCCAAGCACGAGAAAGCAGTGTTGAGGGGCTATCGGGATTTAACTTTAGCGAGGCGTCAAAGTCTTGTTTAGCATGCTCATGCTTTCGCAGTGAGGAAAAGATATTTCCACGCCAACGTAACGCATCCGCGTCTTTTGGATTCTGGCGAAGTACGTCGGTCAAATCGGTAATTGCCGACTCAAGTCCGTCCTTTGGAGCCGAGTTCGAGTGGAGCATTACAATCGCACGCCCTCGTTTCGCTTTTGCCGAGTTAGGATCGTGACGAAGTTCATCCTCGAAGAATTTTGCAGCCTCCGCTTTAGTCATAATATCTTCACGTTTCAACCAACTGAGTTCCACCCGCAGACGATCACCTTTGATCTCCATCACCTTGCCGATGAGATCAAGATAGCGCCATTCAGTTCCTTTTCCGTTTAGAATCGCTTCCCGTACTTCATTCTTGATGATCACTGTTTCAGAAAGCAGCGACTCAGAACTTATCGATTGTGCAACAGCGGCGCGAACAACGAGTATTGCGACCATCCCAACCAATGAAGCTATTGATACTTTTCTCACTCCAGACTCCTTTAGGCACACCGCACTGACTTATCGATCGATTGTCATCTGGCTCACGGGTGCCACTAGCGGCACCGACAACCCCACTGGATCGTCTGGTTTCTACTCGTTGATAGCATGCCAGGGCAAGTTCGACTGGCTGAAAACGGGGAATCGCAAGGGAAGGCGCTATTAGATTACGTCAAATTGGGTAGTTCGCGGCACAACGGAGTCATGAAGCGCTTGTTGGATGGTCTCGCCATCATGTTCCGCACACCGCCCCAATCGCCGTGAGAAAGACGTTTAGCGCCGAATAAAGCGCCGCCGACTGTGCCGCATCCATCGCGCTTCCAGTCCCGAATGCCGCCAGCGGTCGATCATGGGATAACTGCATCGGAAGCTCGAAAGCTACGGCGACGCTCGACCGGCGTTAACCTTCCAAAACGGTGTCGCCTTAAACGCCTGCCGGAAACTTTCCGCCCGGGAAACCGCTCTCGGCCTCAGCGACTTTGGCACGCCCCCACCACCATGCAGTAGCTCCCGGGGCAACTCCAACCCTAGCGCCCGGCTCGCATCAACCCAAATCAACTGCGCCAAGAATTCCCCTTCATCGGTGAACGTCCCCCGGTCAATCACGAACTCGCTGGCGCATGAACGGCGAACGCCATCAATTTCGACCGTGATTGTCGCGCGCATCACGCCGACCGTCTTTGATGGTAGGTAAGCAATCGAGCATTCGCACCCAGGGACAGCGTCGCGGATGCAGTCCAGGCATAGTTCTCCGGCGCGGCGGATGATCGGCGAGATTTCCAACGATTGAGGGGCAGCCATTTGACCTCCGCACTTATCCCCGCGTCTGTAAATGAACCCTTGGAATGCCCGCGTCATGAATTGCTATGGCTAATGTGATTGAACCATCTACCAAGGGAAGTGACGTCCTACGAAACAAGCCCTCCCGTCCTTAAAGGTGATGCCAAGACATTCTTCTCTATCGCCTTCGATGTCATACGTCCAGGCGTTCATGTTCGGGAAATGATTGCGGTGTGGCGCACCTAGAAAATAGCGAACCTGCCAGTCCGTCATTCCGACTTTAATCCTGTCGGCATCTTTGGGAGTAACGTTTCGACGCGAGTATCCGATGCGCCAAACGCCAAGGGAAATCGCAGCTATGGTGACGACCACAAGCAGGGCACTGAGCGTGAATCGTGGCGGCTTCATTGGCTTACCCCATCCATACGATTTCTCGTCTTGGGCTCACGGTTCGCGGCAACAAAGCGATAAGTCAACGCACCGGCGACGCCACCGATTATCGCAGTCAGCCAGGGAAGAACGAGAACTATGTTCGTCCACCACCAGCCTCGATAAGCAGGCAGCCAAAGGTCGTCGTGAATGTCACCCTGGCGAAGGAGCTGCTGGTAACCCTCCAACATGTATACGGCGTGCAAGTAGCTGAAATAGCAGAAAGGAAGACCGCAAACGAGTCCGCCTAGAAAAAAGGCCTGGCGACGTTCCCGGCCGAATACCGCGCCGATGATCCAGATGGGCGACCAAACCGTCAACAAGAGCAAGATAACCGGCATTCCCACAATCGGCGGTGACGCGAATAGCAGACCCAAGACACCGCAAAATGCCGTGACCAAGGTAAGCAAATGAGCCAATCGAAACTGCATGAAATACTCGGTTCTGATTGGCGCGTTGCGCCTAAATGCACTTGAAACGTTTTCACGCCCGAAGTCGGCGACATCGAGGCGATAAGATGTTAAGGCTTATTTTCCAGTTTTTTCTTGGGCAAGGGCGCCAAGTATTCTTTGAGAATCGGCGGTTCGGTGAGATCGGCGGTGTTATTGACCTGCTCGACGAACCCCGACTTGAATATCACATTAAAATACTTAGACGGAGCGCCGTCGGCTTCTGAATAAGCCCACCACCATGAGTCGCGATCTGGCGTATCAATGGTGTGATGCGCTTTGCCAAGGTGCCACAAGACCTGTATTGTCGGCATCCCGATCTTCACATTCTTGGTAATTTTAAATCGTTGCCGGGTGCGTACCTAAATAGCTCCTCGCCGGCAGCGTAGCGCGATCGCTCTGGAAATGAAAACAGGCTTGGCTCTAAGTTTGTTGGTTTAACCGACAACAAGCCTCAGAGGACCAAGCCATGGACGGCAGTATCCGCCTCTCGAAGAAAGAACGCAAGGTTGT
>JBKJSI010000098.1:0-4654 GCA_046595915.1 Pirellulaceae bacterium | reverse complement strand
GACGACTTGCCTTCTTGGTTTTTATGGATTCGCGGACGTCGTACACCGCATCCTTAGCACTCATTGTTACCGGATAGATCTATCCGGCTGCTCTTCGAAAAGTCTCAAAGTCTCACTGATTTTGGCGCACTCATTGCGGAATCACTTCGGCGCAATGGGCCCGTTGAGGGGAACTTTTTCTGAGAAAATTTCCGGCTCTTTGCGTTATGGGCCGTTGGGGCGTTTAGGATGAAAGAAGGCATGCTCGACATGAGCTAGGACCAGGATTGGTCGCCTACAAGCAACGGAGTGCTCCACGAATGAAAAAACAAACGCCGCTTCACGAAATGATCGGCAAGTTTCTTGGGGGTCGCGAAAGCAAACAAAATCAGAAGAGGGTAACGCCTTTACGAAGTTCGAGTTCACCAGTCGCTGCGCAATCATTGCCAACCTGTCTCGCCTTCGTTCCGCAGACATCGAAGCGATCTACGATCGATGCTTTTGCATTGATTTCGCCCCCTCGGCAGGCGAAGTTCATCGTGAAATCGCATCCGGTGAATGGTTCGCCGACGATTCCGTTTTCAATCACATCGGCAATCACTTGCATTTGATCCGGGAGCCTGCTGTTCCAAAGCGGCTTTTGCTTCACGAATTTTCAACAGTCGCGATTCCCTGCGACTCAGTTCATCGGGCAGTTCATCGCCTCGTTTGTCACGACCATGTTCTGCATCGTCCGCATCGTCAGCTGCCTGAGCCTGCTTGAGCAATTCATCAATCTCCGCCTGCAGGCGTACCTCTTCTGTGGTGATGCGGTCGTAGCTCATCGCCTTATGTCGCGATGCATTCGCCTTGATCTTTGTGCCATCCAATGCCAGCCGACCGACCTTCAGAAGACCAGATTCCCGGCACAATCGCATCACTTCCACAAACAAATGCTGGAATTGGTCAAGATGCCGACGGCGATATTCACTGATCGTGCGAAAGTCCGGAATGTTCTCACCCACGATCACGCGAAACGCTACGTCCGTCTCGCAGCGGGCCGCGATCTTCCGCGACGAAAATACCCCAATGCAGTACGAATGCAGCAGCAGCACGAGCATCATCCGTGGATGGTAGGGAGGCTTGCCGCCATTCTCACTGTCGTATGATTCGATAATTCGTGACAGGTCGAGCTGCTCTGACACGTCCATCAGAAAATACACCAGATGGTTTTCCGGCAGCCAGTCCTGAGGCGATGGCGGAAACAACCAGCTCTGATCCGGAATCCATGCTCGAAACGTTCGACCCATCCCTGACCTCGACTCAATGTCGTGCGAAATCCCGCCCCCAAGAGCCGCTCATACCAAATTGCTTCACGGCTCGGGCGGTTTTTAGAGCATCCACTCCGTAATATCCAGGTCGGTTCAGGTATTCAGACAGACTCCTAGAGCAGACGGTTAGCTTGCAAACACCTGATCCGCACTGGCAGCGGATGTTGTCATTGCCCGAGTCTCTGCCAGGTCATTCACCGCGTTCTGAGCCGAACTCTCGGAAGAATAAGCCGACATCGCCGCATCCACCGCCGAAAGCAAGCGTGAGCCCGGTTCACCAGAGGCCCCTTGCGCTGACCGCGCAGTAGCGGCGGTCGTCTTGGCGAAGACCTGCGCAGGCGACCCGATCAATTGGACCAGGTACGAACCATTGGTCTGCTTGAAATACCGCACTCGTCCCACCAGGTTGGCCGTGATCGTCGCGGACTTCTTTGCGCCAGTAGGATCCGTGGCCGTGACCGTAATCGCCTTTCCAGTCGCCGCCATGCTCAGTTTCAAGTCGGTGTAGCCTTTCCACTCTGGGCCGTTGACCTTCCAAACATGCCCGCTCTCGCCTGGTTTTACAACGGCGAACAAACCTGCCTTGGCCGAAGCGGCGAATAACTCGGCGTTCTTATCGCTGTCGGTCAGCGGCGCGTTGTACATGAAGTCGTTGTACATCGACTCCTTGCCACCACTGATGCTGACCTTGATGGCCCCATCGGCAGTCGATCCCCCAGCCGTTCCGACTCGCAAGCGTGCGCCGGCAAGTCCCTCAACACCGACTTGTTCGATCAAGTATTCGCCAGCGGCAAGGTTTTCAAAGGTATAGCGTCCTTGAGCGTCGGTCGTGATGGTGATCGCTTCGCCGTAGAATGCACGCAGGGAAGGATTAATACCATCTGCATAGTACATCGCATTGGAAATGTAATAGACAGGCCTCAATCGAATCTGCACATTTCCAATTCCAACTTCAGTATCCTGTTTCTTGCCGTCACCATTGAGGTCGAAGTAGACACGACCAGTGATCTTGTTACTGGCAAGGTGAAAGCCTGGGTCGATATCAATCGGCATTGGATCCGGCGTCAAATCATCCTTGCCGTAACTCTCCATGTTCGCCGTTTTTTCATACATGAAATCGTTGTAGAGCGTTTCGACTCCCGCTCGCACGATCACTCGTATGCCGTCATCCGCCGCGGAGCCGCCTTCGGTCCCAATGCGAACGGTCGGTGAAACAAGCCCAGTCGCTTCGTCATGCGTGATCGTGTACTCACCCGGCGGCATGTCGTAGAACGAGAACCTACCCTTTTCATCCGTCATGGTGACATACTCGATCTTACGGCTTGGTGTCATCGACTTAGGTTCGTACTCATAGCCCGTGATTTTGACGCGCACTCCCATGATTCCATGCTCGGTGCTTTGCTTCTTGCCATCGCCGTTTTCATCAAAGTAAACGCGACCTGTCACGTCGCCCGTCGTGCGAGTTGGCTCCGGGGCTTGTGGCCCAACGAGTGATGTTGGCGTGCTGTAAGTGTCGCTAGTATCGGGTTTAGCGCCATCGTCTGTGTTGCCGATGTCGCCCGCCATCAGTTCGCGCGATTTCAAAGTTTCCAGATTCAGTAACCTTGGCTTTGCAACTCGAGTTCCACGCGCCTGGCGAGAAGGGCGGAACAGTTGGGCGAGAAGGGAGTTAGTCCAAAAATTAGGTTGAACGGCCATGGTCGAGTTCCTTTTGTGCTGTCGATTAACTTGGTCAATACACATAAACAGGAGATCAATCCGACACGGGACAGCACTTCTCAAAAGGAAACCGTTAATTTGCCCTCGCGCCCGCCAGTCCAACTTAGATTTTTTGCGAATAGCCATGAATACGCGAGGGTTCCTTAGCACCGGACCAAGAACTCCATCGCGAAGTCACCAGCCGAAAACTCAAGATTGCTTCAACGATCACCTCCAATGGCGGGTACTAACGATTCGGCCTACTCCATCCTGAGCCTAGCGCAGTTACTTCGCATATCCTTATTTTCTCAACGATAAATCTAAATTTTCGCGGGAGCTATGAACCGCCGCTCGGCGGGAGACCTTTCCAAAACTTCATAACCCGCTGGTTAACAGCTTTCGAGACTAATAGATATTCCGTAGTTCGAAGTGGGTTGCGCAGAGGACCCCCTGTAAAAGTTGCGAACTTCCGACGGATGCTCTAAAACTCGTAGAAACAAGCTCTATTCGCAGAGTATTCGCGCGTACTCTCTTTTGCGAGTTCGAAGAAGGTTGCGCACAGGGAGGCTAAAGGATGACGCAGTCCCTTGCGCCCGCGAGGATCGGGAATCGCTGACAGCCGTGCCGCCAAGCTTCCCACTGCGGGAGCATGCACAGTCGGTCTCCATCAATCAACGGAAAAAGAGTACTCCATTAGGCTCTCATGTCCGTGCTACCCGATGGTCGAGCATAGGTTCAACTACTGCGCGGCCCTGGCCTAGCGTCGGAGTCAGTGATCGATGGGCAGCCTCGTGTTGCCATACACAACGCCCAGGCGAAGTGCCTCGTTACACTCGGCCCGGGGAAGGGTAGGGGTAAAGGGGAAGAACTGCAAAGGGAAAGAGGAATAAACAACAAGCAGCATCGCCATAAGTGCCGTGAGCAAAAGGGGTTGCGCTATAACTGGCTGGCGAGGATCGAAGAATCTTTGCCAGCATTGGCGGGCGGAAAGCAGAGTTATCGGTAATGGGAATGTGGGCCACTCAATCGCTCACCACAAAGCCCAATGCCCCTCCTTACCAATATCGAGCCTGCCATGTTCACGACCTTCGCCCAACTGTTCAACACCAAGAAATCGATCGCTCAACCCAAACGGCTTCACAAGCAAACCCGTTCGCTGCAACTGGAGCATATGGAAGACCGTAAACTCATGGCGGTTTCCAGCATCAAAATCGAATCGAATGAGTTGCGCATCACGGGCAATCATTTGGCGAGTGACGTTTCGATTAGCGTGGTCAATGGCAAGTATCAAGTGAAGGACGCCGTTAATGGACTCAACAAGTCTTATGCCATCTCAGGGATCAAGGCGATTGTTTTCAATGGCGGCACAGGAAATGACAAAGTTGTGTGCAACGTCCCCAGTTTGTCCTTTCGGGCTTATGGCAATGCCGGCAATGATACGTTGACCGGGAATTCCGGCAATGATTTGCTCGATGGCGGCGCCGGTAAAGACGCTCTGTATGGGAATAGCGGCAACGACAAGCTATTAGGCGGCGCCGAGGTCGACCGCCTCTTCGGCGGCGCCGGCGAAGATTACCTGCATGGCGGCGCCGGCGATGACTTCTTCGATGGCGGATCGGGTAGCGATACTTTTCGCCGCAGCCTAACGATCGGCGGCTTTTTCACAA
>JBKJSI010000283.1:0-15310 GCA_046595915.1 Pirellulaceae bacterium | reverse complement strand
AGAGCCGCCGCCCGGAACGCAAGTGATCTGGACCGGACTACGCCGCGTCCTCGACTTCTCCCTCGCCTGGGCAGCATTCGGCAAGAACAAGGATGAACTTGTGTATAAATGACAGGGCTACCAGCCATCATCGCCTGTTTCGTTTCGGGAAATTTTGGCGGCGCTCTCCTTTTGACCTGTGTACACACATTTATTTTCGCCGTGCTTGCAGCATCCATGTCTGAGTACAAAACAGACAAGGGCCTCTGGATGCTCGCTGCGCTCTTTGCGGCGATTTGGACAGGATTGCTTGCGCTGTGGACGTATGGTCTGTTTTTGGACTTGCAGCGCGGAGTGCAATTCCAGGTCGTAGTCGCCATCGATGGTTTCTTTGCGATGTTCGTGATGGGATTGATGGTCCGCTTTCTTTGGAAAACCGCGAGATTGAATTACTTACTGTCAGTCGCCGTCGATTGAGTCATTTCGAGTATGGATCGCAAAAAGCCGAATTGGACGAACAAGATCGTGCACCGAAGTGGCGGGCCGAGTTTTAAGGCGTTGCCTTCCGCGACTTGGTGACGATGATCGTTGGGCCGTTCGCCAAACTTGGTCGAGTGTGGGTTAGATCGGGCCTTCAGGCCTTTTGGTTTGGTTGGGGGGCGGGTTTCCAGGGCCTGCGCAGAGTACTGCTCCGACCCTGGCTACAATATTTCGGACCTTTGGCCCTGAAGCAGAGTGAGCTTCTTATGCGGTAGTGGGGAGCCGTGTTTAGAAAACAAAACGGGTGGAGTTGGTCTTGCAAATGAGGGTTTTTGAGCCGTTTTGTTTTCGAAACAGAGCCACACGCCGGAGCACTAACGTCGAGGATGGCGCGTTGATTGGGGGCTGGCGCTAACTAAGATGGTGCGGTCCACCTGCTTTGACGCGATGAGCTGACGGGCCTAGCGGTTGGGTTTCTTTGTCCCGCCTTGATTCATTCTCCCTTGCTCTGTTGGAGCCGTCTTCATGCGTGCGCTATTGCGCTTTGCGGCGATTAGTTTTCTTATTTTCTCGGCTGCCCCCCTGTTTGCGGAGGAGCGGATTCAGTTGGCGACTGATCCGGCGCTGTCGCCGGATGGGACGACGCTGGTGTTTACTTATCGCGGGGGGGTGTGGAGTGCGCCTGTCGCGGGGGGAGTGGCGCGGCCGATTACTACGGATGAGAATAGTGAATCGGATGCGCAGTATTCGCCTGATGGAAAGACGATTGCGTTCATTAGCGATCGGAGTGGGAGTCGGCAAGTTTATTTGATGCCGGCGGCGGGTGGGGCACCGAAGCAGATTACGCATCACACTTCGGGCTTTGCGCTGCAGGGTTGGTCGCCGGATGGCAATCAGTTGCTCGTGAGCGGATCGCGCGATCATTTTTGGCGTCGGCCCGATCGGATGTTTTGGATTCCGAAGGAAGGACGCGCGGCGGAGAGTCCGCTGTTTGATGATTTTGGATCGGATCCCTCGATCTCGCCGGATGGCAAGAGGATTTTGTTTACTCGCGAGGGGGAGGCTTGGTGGCGCAAGGGGTATAAGGGTTCGCAGGCGTCGCAGGTTTGGCTGTTCAATACTGAGGGGAAGACGTTTACGAAGTTACTGAGTCCTGAGGGTGGCGCTCGGTGGCCGCTTTGGAAGCCGGATGGGAAGAGTTTTTATTACGTCAATGGCGACACCGGCATTTTGAATCTCCATGAATTTGATCTCGAGTCGAAGGCCGATAAGGCACTGACCGATTACAAAGATGACGCGGTGGTGTTTCCGACGTTGTCGCGCGATGGCAAGGTGCTCGTGTTCCGGCGGCTGTTTGATTTTTATCGCTACACGCCGGGCGGCGCGATGCCGGAGAAGATTGATATCGTTTGTGCGCCTGACTTGGAATTGTCGCCGGTTTTGCGACGGGTGTTTTCTTCGGCGACCGATCTTTCGCCCAATAAAGATGGGCTCGAACTCGCCTTCATTGCGGGCGGTGATGTGTGGGTGATGGATACGGAGCTGCGTGAGCCGAAGCAGATTACCAATACGCCGGAGGAGGAGCGGGATGTTGCTTTTTCGCCGAGTGGCGATGCGATTTGGTATGTGAGCGAGGCGGGTGGGCAGACCGATGTTTGGAAAGCCGAGAAAGCGGAAGCGGATAAGTATTGGTGGCAGAATGCGAAGTTTAATCTCAAGAAAGTGACCGAGGATGGCGCGGTGGAGGCGAATATCAAGTTCTCGCCTGAGGGCTCGAAGGTTGCTTTTAATAAAGATAATGATCTGTGGGTTGCGGAAGCGAGCGGCAAGGATCTGAAGAAGTTTTTGACGCTGCGGGATGCGCCGAACTATGACTGGTCGCCGGATGGGAAATGGGTTTGCTATGCGACGGGCGACGATGACTACAACTCGGACATTTGGGTGGCGCCGCTCGATGGTTCGAAGCCGCCTTATAACTTGTCGCGGCATCCGGATAACGATATGTCGCCGGTTTGGTCGCCGGATGGAAAGATGATTGCGTTCACGGGTCGCCGAGTCGATCGCGAAGTGGATGTATATGTGGTCTATCTGACGGCGAAGGCTTATGAGGAAGGAAGCCGCGATCGTAAGTTGCAAGCGGCGATTGAGAAGATGACGAATAAGGGTCGTGGTCGCGGTGGTGCGGCGGGTGGGCCGGGTGGCGCTGGCGGTGCGCCCGGAGCAACGACCCCCGGCGGACCGGGCGCTGCACCGGGAGGTCCTGGTGGGCCGGGTGGTGGATTTCGACGTGGTGGACGTGGTGGTGGCGCTCCAGGTGGGACTGGCGATGAGCTGAGTGACGGCAATCTCGATCAAGATCCGTCCCCGCAAGAACCTCCAAAACAAGAGCCGCCGAAGCAGGAACCTCCTAAGACTGAACCGAAGCCTCAGGAGCCTGCCAAGCCGGATGAGAAGAAGCCCGAGGAGAAGAAGCCGGAAGAGAAGCCTGCGGAAAAGCCTGCGACTCCGCCGGTCGTGGTGACGATTGATTTCGATAACATCCACAATCGGATTCGGCGGATTTCGAATCCGGATTCGCCGGAAGGCGGTTTGGTCTGGTCGCCCGATTCCAAGAAGTTGGCATTCAGCGCTTCGGTTGGGGGTGTGCGCGGCGTTTACTCGATTGAGTTTCCGGATAACCTGCGGCCAACGCTGCTCACCGCGACGGGCGGTAGTAGTGCGAAATGGATTTCCGAAGGCAACCAGATTATTTGGCTCGTGACGGGCGTGCCGACGAGCACCTCGCCCGGCGGACGAACGGCGGCGTATGCCTTCACCGCGGCTCAGGAGCAGAGCCGGGGCGAACGATTCCGCGCGGCGTTTGATCAATGCTGGCGAACGATGCGCGATCAGTTTTATGACGCGCGATTAGGCAATAAAAACTGGGATGAGATTCGCCGAAAGTATTCTGATGCGGCGGCTGCGGCGGTGGATGAGACTCACCTCGCGACGGTCGTGAGCATGATGCTGGGTGAGCTGAATGGTTCGCATCTTGGATTTACACCCTCTCGCGGCGGGCCGGGTGGTCCTCCGGGGCGACGCGGTGGCGACGACTATTTATATGATTTGACGATTGATCCGCTGACGCTTTGGGAAAAAGGCTCGGCGAGCTTTGGCGAGCCTGATCCTGAGCCAGAGCCGCCGCCGGCGCCGCGTGGGCCGACCGAGTGGCGTCCTGCGACGGCGCACTTGGGATTGCGATTTGATCCTGAGCATAAGGGGCCGGGGCTGAAGGTTCGCGATGTGATTTTCCCGGGACCGACTTCGCAGCAGGCATCGCTCGTGAAGCCGGGTGAGCTCGTGATCACGATTGATGGCGTGACCGTCGATCCGGCTTATGACTTGACGCAGATTCTCAATGGCCTCTCGGAGCGCGAAGTCAAACTGACGGTGCGTGATGAGAAGGGGGTCGATCGGCAAGTGACGGTGCGCCCGACGACTTATCCGGCGATTTCGGCGATGATGTACGACAAGTGGATTGGCGATACGCGGAAGAAGGTCGATGAGCTCAGCGGCGGGACGCTGGGCTATCTGCATATTCAGGCGATGAGCGATCCGAGCTTTATCGAGTTTGATAAGGATCTCTACTTTGCCGGCGCGGGCAAGGAAGGGCTGATCATCGATGTTCGCGAGAATGGCGGTGGCTCGACGGCCGACCATGTGCTGACCTGCTTAACGCAGCCGGTGCATGCCATCACGCTGGGTCGCTCGGGCGGGCCGGGTTATCCGCAAGATCGCAAAATCTATGCGACCTGGAATAAGCCGATCATTGTGATGTGCAATCAGAACAGCTTCAGCAACGCGGAGATCGTGAGTCACGCGATCAAGACGCTAAAGCGCGGCAAGGTCGTCGGCGTGCCGACGGCGGGCGGCGTGATCAGCACCGGCGCGGCTCGCATCATGGACATGGGCCAAATTCGCACGCCGGGTCGCGGGTGGTATCTGCTCGATGGCCAAGATATGGAGCTCAATGGCTGCGTGCCGGACGTGGTGATCTGGCCGGAGCCGGGTCAGATGCCGAAGGGCGAGGACGTGCAGCTGGCGAAGGGCATCGAGGTGCTGATGGCGGATGTGAAGGAGTGGAAGGCGCGACCGCAGCCGAAGCTGATTAAGGCTAGTGAGCGAGGGAAGTAGTCTCTTCGAAAAGTCCATTGAAAGCCGCTGAGCGAATTGCTTGGCGGCTTTTTTGCTTCTTGTTGAAGACCGTGGCGAGGAACTTGTGGGCTATTTGGCTTTGAATTCAAACATAAGTGGAAGCATATCCACCGTAATGCTGTCGCCGTCGTAGCGGGTCCACTTGGTCTTAGGATGAAGGCCGCTGAATCTTTCTACTTTTCCGGAGGGACCTTCGCCGAAATCGATCGCGATTTGCCGCTTGGTGTAATAGGAATAGAACGCGAAGTAGAGCGTATGGCGCCCCGAGCCGCCCCAGTAAAAGGTTCCCGAATCGTTGGCGAGTGGCTTGAGGAGTTTGACGACTTCCGCCTCGGTCATTCCGACTTTGATCTTTTTGACGACTTCGTCAGGGGCGACGAACGGTCCCCGGACGGATGCTTTCGAGTTGAGTTCGGGCTGCTGTGCTTCGGCGCTTTCGGCAATGAAAGCAATCGCAAGGCAGATGAAGAACCACTTTGGATTCATAGAAGTTGCTGAACGGGGATAGAGAGTAGTCGGTGCTTTTGTCACTCAGATCTCATTTTCCAGCGCCCAAATCTCGCCGCAGTTAATTGAAAAACCGTGTAGTGTGGCGGCGGTTGCGGTCTGTTCTTTTTCGAATCGCCCGTGAAGGGTGTAAGCGCCGTTTTCAAGTTTCAGCACGGTCACTGTTTTTTCGATGGGGTCGACGATCCAGTATTCTGGGATGCTTGCTTTGGCGTAATCGGCGGGTTTTTCAATGAGGTCGCGGTTTCGAGCATCGGTTCCATCACTTACGACTTCAACAACCATCAATGCGGAATCGGGATAGCGCGGGCGCGGCGCGCCTTGGGGTTTCTGAAGAAGGAGAATATCCGGTTCGCGGATGGTTCCTGGAAACAGCTTTAGCGGCAGCGGAGCCAAGATCGCTTCAATGCCTTTCTTACCTTCTGTCCATGCAATTAGCCGCCCAGTAAGCCAGAGAACAATGCGCTGATGAAGCCAAGTCGGCATGGGTAACACCTCGATATGGCCATTGACGAGTTCAATGAATTTATTCGCTTCCACACGAAAGTAGTCGGCCTCAGTCCAGTTTCCTTGGATTGGAAACTGAGGCGGCGGAAAGTAGAAGGCTGTGTCGAGGTTACTGGCCATGGTAGAGGTTCCGTTCGAACCAGAGTTTGAGCCTGTTTTTAGTATACCTACTTGCCGCGCGAATTCGACCAAGGTCGATTTTCGCTAGTCAGCCCACCCATCGCAGGCTGATTCAACTTTCAGTGGCGCATTTTAAAAGCAGCGTTCGCCGCTACAACGGCTGCGACGGCTTCTTGAATGGCAATTTCGCAGGGCCGCGGTGTCATACTCGCTGGACCATCGTCCGCCGTTCGTCTTGGGTTCATCGCATGCGATTCAAATTCTCCATCCTCCACCTAATTCAGGCGATTTGGCTGGTGGGCTTTGTGATGGCGGCGGCGAGGTGGGAGGAGTATTCGTTTTCGGGGTTCTTGCTAGCGGTCTGTGTGGGGTTTTTGAGTTGGGGGCTGGCGGTTCAGGCGGGGGATTTGTGGAAGGCGCGATCGCAGTGGCGCGAGGCGAGTTGGTTGGAGAGGAACGGGCTTTGGCTGGCGATTGGTGTGCGCGTGGTGGTCGGGGCGGCGCTGGTGATCTTTTCGCTGTGGGATTTTACGCCTTGGATCGTGGGGCCAACGTATGAGCAAGGTTATCTGACTGAGCAACAGCAGAAACTTGCGACGGCGAGTGAGGCGATTTTTCCGATCTTGCTACTGTACGGTCTGTTGATTGCGCCTTGGCATTGGATACGGAGTGCATCGAGGCCTTCAACGCGGATACTCCTTACGGGCGCGAGTATTCTTGCGTTGGCGGCGATGCTGGCGCTGATGTGGTTTCAGGCATCGACGCCGGCCACGTTCATTCATGTTGCCATCCAAGGTGTGCATAATCGAGTGCCGTTTTATTTGGACGAGGATGTGGCGCGAGGTTAACTTGGCTCAAACCTTACCAAGGCTTGCACTGGAACGCTCGTTGCTGGCAATGGCGGCCGCGATAGGATCGATCGGAGTGTTGCTCGTGCGTCGGCGGGTCTCGAGTGTGATCGTTCGTGGGCTTTTGGCGATGGTCGCAATTGCACTTGCGGCGGGCGGTTTTTTGCTTATCGATTGGGTTGTGAAGGTTGCGTTTCCTCAGGTCTCCCCGATGCTCGCGGAGAGTCATGGGGAGAGTGGGATGCGGTTCAAATGGGTGGTGTTCGCTGCTTGCTGCGCTGCGGGGATCATTGGTCCAGTGTGGTTGGCGATGCGGCGTCCGGCGGGAGTGGCTCGCGTTTGGCGGCGAAAGGACTGGTATTTTCATGAGTCGCGGTTCTTTTATGAGCTGCTCTTGTTTGGCCTCGTGGTGGAGCAGGTGGAGTTTTTTCGCTGGGTGTTTGACCAGTTCTCACAATTTGCATCGCTGCTGAAGCTTGATACTTTTTCGGTAGCGTTTTTTGGAATGATCGCGGGGACGCTGGAATCACCGCTGGAATTGGCGATGTGGATCGTGGCGCTCGGAGGACTTTTTGCCACTCGGCGGAGTGCGCCTGAGGGGTTGGAGCAAACGCCGAGTCCTGTATCGCTGGGCGGACTGATCTTAGAAATTCCAATTGCGGCGGTGCTGGTTTATGTGTTGGTGGAGTCGATCCTTTGGTCGAACTTTTTCTTTTGGATTTCGGCGGAGTAGTGAGTTGCATGAGATGGGAACAAACACAAGTGCGGCCAATTCGAACAGGTTACAAGGCAGTTAGATTTCACCTGTTCATCTGCGGATGCGATCGACGGAGGATGCGGGCGAGACGTTGAAAAGTTTTAGGGGCAATGTGCGACTAAATGACGGTGTGGCGCATTTGCACCGTCGCGAAGAGTCGTGTTGGTCTTTTGCAGGCGGACATTCTTACCGTAGGGCCGGTCATTCTTGCGCTGAATTGCGGGCGATTCGGTGCGTATTTTAGGTGCTCGTGGCGGCATCGAAGTCTAAAACGCTTAAAAACTCTGGAATAGTTTTACTATACAACCAAGACATTTCGATCGAGCGTATGTTCGGCACAGAGTTTGCCTATGGGCTTAGGGACTGCGCTGTCGCAGTGGAAATGGGCCGCAAGAAGCATCTTTGATTTCTGCAACATGGCGTGCGGCCTTCCAGTTATTTTTCGCGACTTCATCTGAGGAACAGGCAAATGTTTGGACGGGCGAAACGATTCACGGCGTTGTCGAAGTTTGCTTCAGAGAATTCTTCTTCTTCGTCGATGCGGGCGAAGCGGAGATTATATCTGGAGTCGCTCGAGCGGCGTCAACTGATGGCCGAACTGGCGCAAGTGACAATGGAAGTGACCACGCTGGCGGGCGACAGTGTTTCCACCTTGGTTGCGGGCCAAGAATATTATCTGAGGGCGAATGTGCAAGATTTGCGCGGCGCGAGCGCGGAAGGCGTCGCGGCGGCGTTTTTTGATGTCGCGGTGAATGACAATGGCTTGGTGACGATCGAAGATCAGACAGGCGCGGAGTCAGGGATTCTTTTTAGCAGCAGCTATCCGCTGGCGCACTCGGGGTCGAATTTTATTGAGACGCTCTCAGGCGAGTTCGACGAGGTCGGCGCTGCGACGATCAGTCAATTTGGTGCGGCGAGCACGCCCTTTTTCCAAGTGAAATTCAAGGCGGATGCAGCGGGCCAACTCAACTTTTCGGCTAATCCGGCGGAATCGTTAGGGAATGTATTCTCGCTCGTGGGAGCGGGGGACCTCACGGCGGCGGAAGTCGCTTATGGCAGCGTCAGTGTGGATGTCGTCGACCCCATTTCGCTTGCCAATGACGTCGCAACGCGGACGGAAGATGCAGCGCAATCGACGATCGATGTCCTGGCAAATGATGTGGGCGGTGCGGCGCGTTGGACGATTCAATCCGCTTCCAACATCTCGGGCGATGGAAGCGTTGTGGTCGCCGCAGATGGCAAGAGTGTGCTTTACACTCCAGGCAGTAACTCCGTAGGAACGGAAACATTTGTCTATGCGACCCTCGACGCCAACGGTATAGCGGGTCAGGCGACGGTGACCGTCACGCTCGATGCGCAAAACGATGTGCCGGTGAATACGGTCCCTGGTGCTCAAATTTATGACTCCGTCACGCGCTCCGTCTCCTTCAGCGCTGGTTCGAAGATCTCTGTCAATGATGTCGATGTCGGAAATGGAAATGTTCGTGTTACGCTTTTTGTGAATGAAGGCGTTATTTCGCTCAATTCGACCACGGGCCTTACTTTCCTCAATGGCTCCGCCAATAACACTCGCTATCTTCTCTTTGATGGTACGCAAGCTGATGTGAACGCGGCGCTCGATGGATTGACTTACACTGCGAATCTCGGTGTGTCGGCCGATGTGCTGACGATCGATACGCATGACCTGGGCAATAGTGGCGCAGGCGGTGCGAAAATTGATCGCGATACGATCTCGCTAACCATTCAAGGCTCGGCGGCAGTGAATCAATCGCCAGTGAATACTGTGCCGTTGGCGCAAATCTATAATGGCTCCGATCGGACTGTGACTTTTGCCGGCGCGACTCAAATCTCGGTCGACGACCCTGATGTAGGCAGTCAGACCATGCGAGTGACGCTCTTTGTAAATAGCGGCGTGATTTCGCTCAATTCGACGGCGGGGCTTAGTTTCCTCAATGGGTCGGCGAACAATACGCGCTACTTGCTGTTTGATGGCACGAAGGCCGATATCAACACCGCCTTGTTGAACATGCACTACACGGCAAATGTTGGCACAAGTGCTGACGTGCTGACGATTGACACGCATGACTTGGGTCATACCGGAACGGGCGGCGCGAAAGTCGATCGCGACCAAGTCGTTTTGACCCTGGCGGGATCGTCCGCTAATCAGGCACCGATCAATACTGTGCCGCTCGCCCGATTCTTCACGAACGCGGATCGAACGATCACCTTTGGAAATCTGAGTCGAGTGCGGACGTCTGACCCAGACGCTGGCAATCAACCGGTGCGCGTAACGCTGTTTGTGAATAGCGGTGTGATCAATTTGAGCCAGACGACCGGACTGACATTCCTTAATGGCGGCGATGGCACGAAGTACTTGCTGTTTGACGGCACGATCGACGATGTCAACGCCGCCATGCTGAACATGACTTATACGGCGAACGCCGGCGTCACTTCAGATACGCTGACGCTCGATGTGCACGATCTGGGGCACTCGGGAACGGGCGGATATAAGACGGATCGAGATTCCGTCGCTTTGGCCTTAGTGGGGACATTGCCGAATATCGCGCCGCTAAATATCGTTCCCGGAGCACAAACCTATTCGGATGGAGATCCGACGGTGACGTTTGGGCTTCTCAATCCTGTCGCGACCTTCGATGCCGATGCGGGCGGGCAGGATCTTCGAGTGACGCTCTTTGTCAACCAAGGAACGATCTCGCTTGATACCACTCAAGGGCTCACGTTCCTCAATGGCTCGGCGAACAACACTCGATATCTGCTATTTGATGGATCACAAGATGATATCAACGATGCACTGCTGGGGATGACCTACACGGCCAATGCGGGCTCCAATGGCGATGTGCTTACGATCGATACGCATGATCTGGGGCATTCGGGATCTGGCGGCGCGAAAATTGATCGCGACACGGTAACGTTGACTCGCGTCGCGACGACCGGCAGACTCGGTGGTGGCGGTAGCGGCGAAGCGGGAAGTGCGAATCGACAGGTGACGACTTCCAGTGCTGCACCAGCCTCCGCAAGTGCGGATGCGGTGTTTGCTCAGCCAATCCTAGATGCGCCGGACGATGGAGCGTTGCAAATGTCGAATTTGCTCGCTTCGACCAATAGCGGGCGCGGCCGGGCGACTGTCAACGCGGATTCGGTATTCGCCGGTCAGGTTTAGCGGCTTGGCAAATTGTGAATTTCAAGTGAAAAGCCTCGCAGCCATGGTTGCGAGGCTTTTTTATTTGCCCTTATTTGCCAAAGCGGCGACAACTGGCGATGTCATCACCGTCGTCGCGATGGCAGCCACCGCCATCATGGCGAAGAGCTTGGGGCCGATGACGCCCATGTCGTAGCCGATGTTGAGGACGATCAGGCCCATGAGGCCGCGGGTGTTCATGAGGGCGCCGAGGATGTGGCTGTCGCGCCATGATTCTCCGGTGAGCCGCGCCGCGACTAAAGTGCCGCCCCATTTTCCGATTGTGGCGACGATGAAGATGACCAAGCAGATCAGCCATTCATTGCCTGATTTGAGCAGGCCGAGGTCGGTGCGCATGCCGGTGTAGGCGAAAAAGGCGGGCAAGAGCAGCACGGTCACTGGTTCTTTGAGCTTGGAGAGAAAGTTTGCGGCGAGTCGGCTCTCGCTGGGGATCGTGACGCCCAAGAGAAAGGCGCCGAAGATGGCGTGGACGCCGATCCACTCGGTTGTGGCTGCGGCGAGGAGCAAGAGAAAATAGGCGAAGGCGATGGCATGTCGCGGGATCTTTTTATCGTTGCGATCGAGGTAGGTGGTGTACTTCGCCATTGCGGGACGGGCGACGAAGAGCATGAGAATGATGAAGGCGGCTGCGCCTGCGATCACGAAGGTGGCGCTGCCGATGTTTTTTTCGGCGACGCCGACTACCAGGGCGAGGAGGCACCAGGCGGTCACGTCGTCGGCTGCGGCGCAGCTGAGAGCGACCGTTCCGACTGGCGTATCTTGCAGCTTTTGGTCGGCGAGAATGCGGGCGAGGACCGGGAAGGCGGTGATCGAGGAGGCGACACCGAGGAAGAGCGAGAAGGAGAGAAACGAGACGCCCGGCTCGGAGACCAGCGGATAAAGCCAGAGGGCGAGCATGGCGCCGAATGCGAAGGGCACGACGATGCTGGTATGGGAAATCGCGATCGCGGCGTGGGCTTTGTGTTTCAGGTGGGACGAATTGAGTTCCAGGCCCACGAGGAACATGTAGAGGATCACGCCGAGTTGGGCGATGACCTTGAGCGATGATGAAACGAGTTGCTTCGGGTCGTCGGCGATGGCGGGGATCAGGAAGTGCATCGCGTCGGGGTAGATTCGGCCCAATAGCGATGGGCCGAGGATGAGGCCGGCGAAGATTTCACCGATCACGGGCGGCTGGCCAATTCGCTTGCAGATGCCGCCCAGCAAGGCGCCAAGCAAGATGACCGCGGCGAGCGTGGCGAGGACGTGGAGGACGAGCTCGACTTGCGGGGCGGCGGCGGCTTTTTTTACTTCTTGACCAGCGTCGGTCGAGCTTTCGAGATTCCAATGACGGGCGAGTGCCTGAACTGCGAGGACGATGCCGACGCCGAGGGCGAGGAGGGCGATATAGCTGAGGATGCCTAGGAGGCTCGTGCGTTTCGGCGTTATTTCGGCGGGCAATTTTCGGTCCTGGCGCGGGCGGGGAATCTGTGTATTTTACTATCGAGGCAAGTTCGACGTGAGGGCGGCGAAACTTGGGTACAATGGGTCGCGCCGTTTGACCTTAGGTGCGAATCAATTCAGGGATGGTTGATATGAACGAAGTTTCCACGCTTGGCCCCGCGCCGATGCTCAAGACCGCGTTGCCGGGGCCGTTGGCGAAGGCGCTGATTGCGCAGGATGAGGAATTTACTTCGCCCTCGTATACGCGGTTTTATCCGCTGGCGGTAAAGCGCGGGCGTGGGGCGGTTATTGAAGATCTCGATGGGAATTTGTTTTTGGACTTTACGGCAGGGATTGCGGTTTGCTCGACGGGGCATTGTCACCCGAGGATTGTGAGTGCGATTGCGAAGCAGGCGGGCGAGCTGGTGCATATGTCGGGGACTGATTTTTACTATGAGCCGCAGGCGAACCTGGCGAAAAAGCTGGCGGAGATTGCGCCGGGGGCGGGGAAGAAGCGGGTGTTTTTTACGAACTCGGGGACGGAGGCGGTGGAGGCGGCGATTAAGCTGGCGCGGTATCACACGCGGCGGCCGCAACTGATTGCGTTTCGCGGGGCGTTTCATGGGCGGACGCTGGGGAGCCTTTCGCTGACTGCCAGTAAGGTGACACAGCGGGCGGGGTTTCAGCCGCTCTTAACGGGCGTGCATCATGCGCATTTTGCCGATCCTTATCGCAATGCGATTTCGTATGGGTCGCTTTCCTGCGCGGAGGCTTGCGTCAAGTTTATTGAGGCCTCGCTGTTTAAGCAGATGGTCGCGCCGGACGAAGTGGCGGCGATGGTTGTGGAGGCGGTTCAGGGTGAGGGCGGTTACGTTGTGCCGCCGCCGGAGTTTCACCCGATTCTCAAATCGATCTGCGAGAAGCATGGGATTTTGTACGTCGTCGATGAGGTGCAGTCGGGCATGGGGCGGACGGGGAAGATGTTTGCGATCGAGCATTTTGGGGTTGCGCCCGACATTGTCTGCACGGCGAAGGGGATTGCTTCGGGGTTGCCGCTGGGGGCGATGATCGCGCGGGAGGAGATCATGACTTGGAAGCCGGGGTCACATGCGAGTACGTTTGGAGGGAACCCGATTGCGTGCGCGGCGGCGCTGGAGACGATTTCGCTGCTAGAAACTTCGCTGATGGCGAATGCAACGAAGGTGGGCGGGCGGTTACTCGCGGGACTGAAGATGCTGGCGACGAAGCATGCGTCGATTGGCGATGTGCGGGGGATTGGGCTAATGACGGCGATCGATTTTGTGAAGAGCCGCGAGACGCGCGAGCCTGACTCGGCGCTGCGCGAGGCGGTCGTGATGGCCGCGTTTCATAAGGGGCTGCTATTGCTGGGGTGTGGGCCGAGTGCGATTCGGTTTTGCCCGCCGCTGGTGATTGATGAGGGGCAGGCGGATACTTGTGTGCGGATTTTGGATGAGGTGTTGTCGGAAGCTCGGGCGAAGTGAAAAAAGGCTTGTTTTTGCGAAGATGCCAAGATGTCGAAGATGCGCTCTCTCGTCTACGCGCATCTTGGGGCGCATCTTCGAGCGAGAAAGTTGGTGGCGGTGGTGGCGACGGTGGCGAGCTCTCGGTGATGGTGGCAATGTTGGCGATTCGTGGCAAGATTCGGGCGCAGTTGCATTTGCATAGGCAATGCAATCTATCTTCGTGTTGTAACTTATTTGTCAAATAGTTTTTCTGATAATTCGATCGCGCCGAGGAATGAGTCGAACTTATCGAGTTTGACTTTGAACTCTCCTTTGGGCCAGTTGGATTTTAGTTTGCCGAGGGTGACTTCGGTGATGTAGCCCGATTTTTCGTGCCAGGCTTTGAAGCGCCATTCGCCTACGGGTAGGTTTTTCATTTCGAAGACGCCTTGGTCATTGGTTACGGCGAAGTAGGGGTTGTCGCGGACGAGGAGGTAGGCTTTTTCGTGGGGGTGGATAGCGCAATTAATTAGGACGGGTAATTTCTCCTCTCCGACATTCTTTAACAGGTCAGGAATGTCACTGGGAAACGGCGCGCGACCTGATTGAGGATATTTCGTGAAATGGATCTGCGTGTTATGTCCAACGCGATCGTCATTCACCAATGCCAGCGTTACACCCGATCGCATGGCCGAGACGCGCGGCGAGTAGTAAAGGTTTTTGACTTTGATCAAATGCTCGGTTGGTCGATCCTTTTCGTAGGAAGGATGGATAGGCATTTTCGCGTCGGGTTTGTCGGGGTCGGCGATAACCCAGATCAGAATGTTGGCGATGCCTTGGTTCTTTTCGTTGATGAGGAGTGATTCGTCGAGGATTTTGTGATCAGCTTTGAGGCCTGCTGCGAGTTTTTCTTTCTCGCTGACCTTGAGCTCTTTTCGCTCGGGGATTTTGCCGACGAAGGTGAATTGGCCTTTGAAGTCGCGCCATTCTTGGGCTGGGCAGACGATTGGAAGTAGCAAATGCAATGCGAAGAGGATGAGTGTGCGCATGACAGCGGTCCTTCGATTAGGTCGGGCCTTCAGCCCTTTTGGTTTTGTTGGTGGCCGGGTTCCTGGGCGTGCGCGGGAGTACCCGCTCCTGCCCAGGCTACAATAATTCGGGCCGTTGGCCCTGCGCGTTTTGACGCGGCCAATCGATTTTGAGGGGTTGGCCATTTGGGCTAGCATCGCGGTGGAACTTCATTGCCCTTTTGGTTTTGTTGGTGGCTGGGTTCCTGGGCGTGCGCGAGAGTACTCGCTCCTGCCCAGGCTACAATATTTCGGGCCGTTGGCCCTTGGGTTTAGCGTTGCAGCGGATCGGTTTTGCGCTGTTGGATTTGAGGGCCAACGGCCCGTGATATTGTAGCCTGGCCAGAACGGCCAGGTACGTGGGCGAGTCATGGCGCGGAGGGCTGAAGGCCCGGTCTATTGGTTAATCCCATACGGAACGCTCGTCGTACTTGATCTCGTATTTTTTCAGGAACGCACGGTATTCATCTTGGAATGAGCGCGTTTTGTGATGTTCTTCTTGATTGCTGATATAGGCGAGCAGTTTGTCTTGATCGGTTGGGCCAACAGAGAAGACGCCGTAGCCACGTTGCCAAGCGAATGCGTTTAGGGTTGGCGATTGGGATTTGATCCATTTAGATGCGCTGGCTTTCACATCGTCGAGCAATGTTGCGATGGCGATCGTGCGTGAGAGGTGAACGGCGAGATGGACGTGATCAGCGACGCCGCCAATTAGTGGGCATTCGCAGCCGAGGTTGCGAATGGTG
>JBKJSI010000779.1:0-3243 GCA_046595915.1 Pirellulaceae bacterium | reverse complement strand
CCATGTCGTGGCCGTGTTTCAGGTCGGTGACGAGCGCGGCGTCCCCTTCATGGCGATGCCTTTCCTCCAAGGCATGCCGCTCGACAAGGTGCTCAAAAAGAACCCTGCGATTCCGCTAATGATTTCGCTGCGGATGGGATTTCAAATCGCCAATGGACTCGGAGCGGCGCATGCGCGCGGCCTGATTCATCGCGATATCAAGCCAGCGAATATCTGGATTGAAACGCAAAACAACAACCGCGTGAAACTGCTCGATTTTGGACTCGCTCGAGGCAATGACGAAGAGATCAATCTCACTCAAAGCGGCGCTGTGCTGGGCACGCCTGCTTACATGGCTCCCGAACAGGCCGCCGGCGGCGCGATCGATGCTCGAGTCGACCTATTTAGCCTTGGCGTAGTTCTTTACGAACTCACGACTGGCAAGCGCCCGTTCGCAGGCGCAGGCACGATGGCGATCCTCACCGCCCTCGCGATCCACAATCCGCCACCGCCTTGTGAAGTCAACCAGAATATTCCCGAGAATGTCTCCGCTTTCATCATGCGGCTGCTCGAAAAGGATCCCGACAAGCGAATCAGAAGCGCGCAAGAGGCGTCCAAAGAGCTTGCCATTCTCATCAAGGTGAAAGCTGCGGAACCGAAGGAAGTGCCTGTCGCCAATGACACCGTTGGCGGAGGCAACTTCAATCTCCCAACGATCAAAGCGATCCCTCGTCACCGAGAACTGAGTCCTCCATCAAGACCGGCGCCGATCGCAGCGCCAATCACCGATGCGAGCGGCACGAAACGCAGGAATCTCTTGCTTGCCGCGATTGGCGGCGGTGTGTTCGGCTTGCTAGCGATTACCTTGGCGGTCATTACGATCTTCATGCGCACGCCTTATGGCACGCTCGAAGTTCAAATCGATAATCCGAGCATTGAAGCCCGTTTTAAGAATGGCTCACTTGTTCTGACCGATGACACTGGTAAGGTTCGTTACACACTTCGCCCTGCCGCGGAACTTGCTGACAAAAATGAAAACATCGAAGCTGGCAATTACAAACTGCGCGTTGAAGGGGTGGATGGGCTAACGGTTGAGACCGATGCGTTTTCGCTGAAGGATGGCAAGCGAGAGATTGTTCGAGTGATCTTGAAGCCGAATGCGATTGAGAATGGCGCTAAATTGACCAATGACAAAGCCATGCCGCCAATTTCAGAACCTTTTTTCGTTTCGATCTTCAATGGCGTCGATCTAACTAGCTGGACTCCGATGCGAAGTCCGAAACTTGATCAGCATGAGCCGACGAAGGGCGGCTGGATCGCACGTGACGGGCAGTTGGTTTGCGATACCTCAGACTCGGGCTGGTTACGATTCGATGAACCCCAAGGAGATTTTGAGCTGGAGCTGGAATTCCTGATTCCCAAAGGCAAGAACTCGGGGATTTTGGTTCGTCATTCCGGCCTGGGCACCCTCTATCGAGAGGGCGGAATGGAAATCCAAATTGAGGATGATCCGACGCAAACAAGACCTAATCAGAGGATCGGCTCAATCTATGGCGCGGTGGCGGCCAAGGATAATGCTTTGCGCCGCGGCGAGTGGAATCGGTTAAGGGTGCTTTGCGAAGGTGAACGAGTTGCCGTCACGCTCAACGATGTGCAAGTTGTGGACGCGAAAATGAGCGAGGTACCGTCGCTTAAAGATCTCCCGCGCAAGGGTTATCTCGGCATTTACAATCCGTACGGGCAAGGTAAGGGAACATCATTTCGCAATCTCCGGTTACGGAAGATTCGGGCTCTTTCTGCCGCGCCCATCCCAGGGCCGATCCGTGAAGCGGCCGATCCATCTCTAGGCCTTGAGTTTGATGGCGTTGACGATTTCGTGGAAACTCCGCTTAAGTATGACGGAACGCATGCACTAACAATCGAGGCGTTAATCAAACCTTCTGACAACCGATTGGCCGACGGAAGTCCGGGGCCGACTTTAGCCGTGGTCAACGATATCGAATCCTATCGCGGCGTGGGATTAGTCCTCAGAAGACAAAATGGGCCCACGGGACTTTGGACGGCGATCACAAGCGCGAATCCAATGCCACCCATGGTCGAGGCGATTCAACGCAGCGAAGGAAGTCAGGACAACTTCGGGAGATGGACGCACGTCGCGGCGGTTTTTGAGCCGGGGCGGCAAACGTCACTGTTTGTCGACGGCAAACTACAATCTCAGGAAAAGCTTCCTCAGTTCGTGCCGAGCGACCTTCGCATCCATATTGGCGTCAATCCTGGACCAGCGAAAGAACAAAACTGGCATTACTTTTGCGGGCAAATGTCGGAGATTCGACTCTCGAAGTCCGTTCGCTATCAAGGCGACTACACTCCCAAGGATCGTCTCGAATCCGATGCTGAAACGCTCGCTCTCTATCATTTTGAAGATGGCGCGGGAACGGTGCTTACTGACTCTTCGGGCAAGAGTAATCATGGGAAAATCGTGGGGGCCAAGTGGTTGCCCAACGAAGCAGGCGCTAGGACCAGCCCTCTTTACTATCACAATTCCCGCTAGCACCGAGTTGCGATCGCCTGTAACGGAGTTTCCAATATCTCTTCGACTTGCTTCGAGGGCACGGAGGGAGGATGAGGGATGTTGTTGCGTGACTTGGTCGAGCGATTCGAGAAACGGTCGCCGGTCTGTGTGATGTTGCGGGCGGCGATGGAGAATGTCTTTTTCGCGGATCGCTTGAACGCAATGTTCGAGAGAACCGCCGAATTGCAAGCGAATCGCAAACTCCTGTTTTAGTCGGTGGTGGATCTGATGGGACTGATTGCGCTCCAGATTCATCCCTTGGTGCATGCTGCTTATCAGACGCGACAGCAAGAATTGGGCGTCACGTTCAAGGCAACCTGCGACAAGCTGCAGCGGATGGAGACGAAGGTCTCTCGGGAACTAGACCGAGATATTGGGAAGCTTCTGCTCGAAATCCTTGATTCCACCAGCGGCGTTTGGCCGTGCTGTGAGCCACGACGTTTGGGAGTTTTCCGCGCGAGTTCTCGCCACTTTGGGTGCGGGAGGCCAAGAGATGACTAAGTCCGGACAAGACAATCGCGGCATTTCTTGGGTTCTGGGCCGCGTGAAAATTTGCCCGTAACATTTGGATCCGGCTTACGCTGGTCGTGTTTTCAGGGCGAATCTGGCAATGACTGCTAGGTTCGCCGGCATTTTGCTCCAAAGGAATCCCACCTGTGACTACTCCACGGCCGCTGATGATTCGCATATCC
>JBKJSI010000768.1:0-17545 GCA_046595915.1 Pirellulaceae bacterium | reverse complement strand
GGGTGCGGCAGGAGGCGTTGCTGGGGGTGTAGCCGGCGGCACTGTTGCATCACCACTAGCAGGCGGTGCAGCGGGACCAGGCGCTGGGGTTTGATTGATTGGCGCTTGGCCAACCGGAACCTGGCCAACTGGAACTTGCCCCGCGGGAACTTGACCTGCCGCTTCAGGTGGTGTCGCTGCCGGATTGGCTTTGGCTTCTGCGGCTAGTTTTTCTTGCCGCTTCTTTTCGCGGTCAACGGGAGTTGTCGGTTTCCAGGCAAATTGAATTCGGAAGCTGTAGCGATCGGCATCCATGTAGGGTCTTTCACCCACTGGGACATCCTTTCCGCCCGTGTTTCCTTGACCACCGCCGCTTCCCATTCCACCGACGCCGCCAATACCGCCAGCCCCTCCGGGCGGACCTCCAAATCCAGCGCCGCCGCTGCCAGATGAACCGCCAGGTCCAGGGGGACCGCCCTTCATTCCGCCTGGAGGACCACCTGGACTCATGCCACCTGGTCCCATTCCGCCAGGGCCGCCTGGCATGCCACCGGGCCCCATACCTCCTACTCCCGTCGCACCAGCGCCTCCGGCTGGTGCAAATTTGGGATTGGGATTGGGCATTTGCATTTTGCGTTCGATTGCGGGATCTTCAATTTGGACGACATGAGACACTCCCAAGTCTTGCATCGTGACTTTTTCGAAGTCTCCGTTTGGTCCGGTTACTGGTAAAGGCAATTCAAAATCGGCAAATTTCCCCTTCCCACGCAAATGATTGACGATCGTATGTTGAACGTAAACACGGCCTTCCGTCTCTCGCTTGTCCTTGTTGTTGTTGAAGTGATATCCCCCAATTTCAACAATAAAGCCAGCACCAGTTAATGGAGTAGCCGAAGTGCCTGTAGCTGGAGCTGTAGTCGCTGCTGTCGTTGCCGTTGGAGCGGCTGGCGTCGTGGCCGCCGGCGCTGCTGTGGCGGCTGCCGGGTCAGGGGTTGCTCCCATGGCCTTCATCATGTCGTCGTATTCAGCGGGGACCGCGGCCTGAACCCCAGTGAGCCATGTGCTCAAGTCATCGACGTAGAGTGATTCCACATATTCAATGAATAATTCGCGCCGTTCCGAGTAAGGAACCGAATCGCCAACCTTGTAGTCCTTGCCGGCAATTTTCGTCGGTTGGACAAAGATGCCATTCCGTTGTTCAGGCGGCGACTCTGGCAGTCCCATGCGAATCGCTAGGAGCAAGTCTGGCCACTGCACAACCTGATCTTTGCTGCCGGCGATCTCCTTTTCCAACTTGATCAGGCCGTCTTTGCGCAAAACTTTATCGGCATCATTTTTCTTTTCTGTGCCGCTAAGCGATACGACGGTGGTGGCCTCTTTCTCTGCAGCGTCCCAAGTCGCACCGTCATATTCTTTGTCTGGCGTCGTCTTGGAATACGCCAGATAACTCATGCCAAAAAAGGCAGAGCACCCAAGCAAAAGCGCCCCTAGCGAAGCAACGGCCCATGGCTTTTTCGCTTCCACCATGCGTGCTTGTGTGATTTCACGCGGCAACAAGTTGGTTCTTACGCGACCTTTTCCCAATCCTTGTAAACAAAGCCCATAACAAACACCAAAAGAATAAACGTTATCCTTGAATGAGGGCGCTGAAACGACATTGGGGCCAGTCAGTCGGTCGAAAGCTTCGATCGAGCCAAACTTGTAATCAGGCAGGTTCTTCTCCAAGTAAGGAACCAAGCCAGGAAGCTTGACGGTGCTGCCAATTACATAAACCTTCTTAATCTTCGCTTTACGGTCATTGTTCAAGAAGAAGCCGATTGACCGCTGTGATTCAGTAACCAAGTCATTGAAAATCGGCCGCATCGCTTGCACGACGGAACGTGCATCTTCTGCATTTCGCACGTTTCGCTTGAGATGCTCCGCCTTGGCGAAAGTCAGTTTAAGTTCCTTCGTCAGCTGTTTTGTAAAATGATTGCCGCCCAGCGGAATATTGCGCTGCCACACACGGAAGCCATTGGTTACCACCAAGTCGGAGGTGTCGGTGCCAATCGAGAGGATGACGATCGACTCAGGTGGGTTTTCCGAATCGTAAGAGCCGTCCTCCTCAATCGTGGGAAGCAGCTCGTGACCTGCCAGGTTGAAGAGCGCTAGCGGGCCGAGCTGAATGGTGTCGATCTTAATTCCAGCCTTGTCGAAAGGCTCCAATGCGCGAAACGCCAAATCGCGCTTCATCGCAAACAGACCGATCTCGGTATCAAGCACAATGCCATCTTCGGACATCATGCCGCCCATCGGCTGATAGTCCCAAACGACGTCTTCAATCGGGAACGGAATTTGCTGGCGCGCTTCGAATTTGACGATGTCGCCAATTCGTTTCATTTCCACTGGGGGCGGCTTAAAGAAGCGTGAAAGGCCGCTAGTGCCGGATACGGCCATCGCCACCTTATCGCCGCGCAAATCATTTCGCGAAAGAAATTGCGACATGGCCTCCTTGATTAGCTCATCACGATCGGCGTCTGGCTGGCTGAGTAGCTTTGGATATTCGATATAGTCGAATGCGTCCGCGACCACTTCGCCTGAATCACTCAACGTGCAGCGCAATGCCTTGAGCGCACATTGCCCGACATCGAGGCCCCAAAAACCTTGTGCTTTATTTGCCATGGGAATCCCTTACGACCAGGTACTAATTGCTGACGCCGACAAACACCCACCTAGCCGCGCCATCTGCCGCGAAGAGGCTCAGTGCAATCGATTATCCCGTTGAAGCCGATTGGCTCCCACCGATCGTCAGATTTGAAATGTGATTTGAGATGTTCTAGCATCGCACCCCAGTGGGCGCGACTTCTATTCCAACCGTAAAGTCTACAAACGCCCCGCTAGCGGTGTCAACTTTTCGCCCGCTCGGGATTGTAACGCGCTTATCACAATTCACGTCACCTGGCCCCAACGCCGTTCTCGGCCCGTTGACTACGAGGCACAGTTTCTCAACGAATTGCGGGCAATTCGCTGCCCGTGATGCACTCAAGTGCGGGCAATTCTTGTTCGCTAGAAATCTTTCACGATTACTCTTGCTATACGGACTATTCGGTGCATTCGCTTCCGCGCGGGCTTAAAATCCCCATTGCCAAACCCGTGACATGGCGATTCCCGTTGCGGCGTGGGAATTTGACTGGACTAGACGCTGCGGGCCAAGACTGCAAAGGAACTCGTATTTGCCTGAAAAGGCTGGCTCGCTTACGGTCGCCGTGGGCCGGCGCGGGCTCCTATAGAGGGCTATTCGCGGGCGGTCTTTATGCCTAATTAAGCCCACCGGCAACCACTAACGCTTCGATGACGCTAGAAAAAGCAAAATCCCTTTCTCACGGATGAAATCGCGAGAAAGGGATTAGATTTGTTAATCTGCTTTGGCTACTAAAGTTTAGTTCGTCTGGACATTCACTTCGGCGCCATTTCGAGTCACCACTGCGGCGATAACTCGAATCGGAACAGAAGAACTGATGAACTTCACCGAACCGTCCGCATAGAGGGCATTGGCGCCGCCAGCGTGGAAACTATAGATCTGACCGGTGCCATCGGTGTTGTAATAGGGATGCGGATAGCTTCCTAAAATTTCGCCATTGGTAGCGTTGATCGCGACCGGTCCAGGAATCGTCGCGCCGTCGGCTGAGGCGCCTCGGAGAATGTTTAGATCGGAAGCTGGTCGGCACCAACCGCCGCCGTTGACGCGGTTATTGGTGGGCGTCGCCTGCAGGAACAGCTTTCGCTTGCGATAAACATCGGGGCGACCGGCGGACTCGGTGATGTGCAGTGTATTGCTCAAACCATCGGTAAAGGTCGCGAAATTGAGCTTAATTGTCTTCGAAATGCCGCCGCCGTCCACTTTGGCCGTGTTGGGTTCAATCAAGCCTAAGGTCTCAAGTTGCGGATCGACGCCATAAAATCCGCCGTAATCGCCATTGGCCACGATGTTGGCCCATGTCTCTGGGGGAGGAGCGCCGTCCACAATGCTTCCGTTGGGGGCAGATGTGCACTCATAGTTGACAATGCGAGTTGCGAATTGACTCTGATTGGTGACTCCAAAGGCATTGATTGTTTGATCTGACCAGTTCTTGGTCTGATCAATTCGGTCATAGAGCGGGCTCTGCTCAATAAAGGGCAAAATGAAAGTCGCCCACCGAACGCGAACCGTGCTCACCGCGCTTGGGCGGATGTTGCTAGGTAGGTGGTTATTGGTGGCATGAAAGTTATGCATCGCCAAGCCAATCTGCTTCAGATTGTTGGTGCATGACGAACGACGAGCCGCCTCGCGAGCCGCTTGGACGGCGGGCAGCAGCAGCGAAACGAGAACGCCAATGATGGCGATTACGACCAATAGTTCAACCAGGGTGAAACCCTGCGAACGCTTTTTGTTCAAGCGAATGGTCACTGTGAAATTCTCCCAAATAGATGATGTAGTCAAAATGAATTATTGATCAGCGCGACGAGCATCCATGCTTGCCGCATAAGCTTCGATACGATCTTCGTAACCAAGGTCGTGCGACCTAGCGCAGCTGAATCGCCGGGATTTCGTTCTTTCCTGATGCGACGCGGGCGGTCAAGCCCGATTGCTCCGGTTTCGCGAACTTCGACGGCAGTCGGCTCTCCGGTCCCTTTTCAGGGTTCGTCGACGTCCATTGCTCCACGGTGATCTTGTAGTCCCCTTCCGGCGCGCCATCGGCGGAACCGTAGGTCGACAGAGTAAATGAACCATCTTCACCGGTCGTACCGCGAGGCTTGCTTATGTCCGGCCCAATTTCAAACGCCGGGTGAAAAACAACCGTCGCATTTGGGACGGGCTTCCCATTTTGAAGAATCTGGCCTTTGACTTCGAAGGTTGGCAGCTGATTGTTCGAAGCTCCACAGGAGGCGAAACAACAGAGCACGGCGCCTAAGACAAAAAGTTTCAATCCCTGAACAACCGGCCATCCATTCGCCTTCATAGCGCCCTCAATACAGAAAGATAGAAACGAGGCTCAATGCACCTCGAAAGAGCCTAAATGCACCTCCTATGCCAATCGCGCTAGAGAGGGCCCAACAGAGGCCAAACAGGTCGATTTCCCGCAATATTCCGCTTGGCGCGACAGTAATCTTTGCGCCGCCCGCAAAAGCTAGCGACCGCAAGAAACGACCATGACCATTCATGGCCAGCAAATGTGCTTGAATTATCCGTCAGATTTAACAGCGACCCGGGATTTTTGCTGGCCTAAACTGACTCGCTACCCCACTGCCGGCAATTCCGAAGTCCCACGCCGAAACGTATGCCGACTCGTCGGCTCAAATCCATCTTCCGTTGAAAAATACATGTAGTGCGTGATCTGAATCGTCTTCCGTCCAATCTCAACAATATTGAAGGAATTCTTCTCCCGCTCGCGGCCACGCCCGCGCCGTGAAGTCGTCGTGCCGCTCTGGCAAATGATAATGCCCCGGTCGCGATCGAGCCCCGGATAAAAATCGAGCGAGTTGCCGATATAAGCTCGATGCAAATGGCCGCCCATGATCAGGTCAACCTTCAGCTCATCAAATTGCCGCATCGCCCGTTCCGCCCGTTGCATGCGGCTATCCCGCAAATTGTCCGGCGCAGGCGCAAAGTGATGATGGGCCACCACAATCCGCGCCGCTCCATTGGGCGTCTCCTTAAACATCGTCACGCAGCGATCGAGTTGCTCCTGCGTAATCCGCCCATTGCTCAACGCCGTGTAAGGTGAAGTCGAATCGATTCCCACTAAAATCGCATGCGGAATCTGCATCACTGGGTTCAAGTCTTCGGTAATGTACTTTTGATAAAGCGCATGCGGGGTAGAGACCCGCTCCCAAACCCGGTAGAGCGGAACATCATGATTCCCGGGCACTACCATTCGAGGCAGCGGCGGCAACTGATCGATAAACTTCCGCGCCGCTTCAAACTGCTCCGCCTTGGCTCGCTGCGTCAGGTCGCCACTCACCACAATCGCGTGCGCCTCTAAAGTCGGCGCAATCCGCAGTAGCGCCTCCCCCACCTTAGGCAAATAAGGAGGTCCAAAATGCAAATCCGAAACGTGCAAAATTCGAACTAATACTTCGTCGGCAAACATCGCAACTCCGCTTTCAAGGATTATTTACCACAAAGTCACGAAGGCACAAAGAGAACAAGCATTGGAACCGCGAATGGACGCCAATGAACGCGAATAAGACGATCGATTTGAAAACCAGGTCATCTCTGAATATGCCTCCCTGAATTTCATTCGCGTGAATTAGCGTCCATTAGCGGTTGATCGAATTCTTCGTGCCTTGGTGACTTTGTGGTGAGAAGTGATTGCGCATGCCAAAACGTTGGCACATCCGCTTTCCACTTCGGTAAAATCAAAGTCATCATTAGCGTCTCCAAATTAGCTAACGAAACTAGAGCCAGTGCAATTCGTAGCGGCCAAATCTGGTCCCACACGAACCAATAAACGAGCCCACCCAGCATCAGCCAATTGCAGATCTTGGCCCCATAGGTGTGATAGCTCGGCAGCCGTCCATATTTCCTATACGCCGCAGCGCAAGTGATTACATAGGCCCCGATCGCCGCCGCAATCCACAGCGCGAGCCCGCCCATCTCGCTCCACTTTAGCCAAACCACACAAAGCCCCGACATCCCATAAAACGTCGCATCCGCAACACTGTCTATCCGCGCACCCAGGACCGACCGCTGATTCAGCCAAATCGCCAGCTTGCCATCAATCCAGTCACTCGCGAAAAGCAACGCCACCATCACCACAAACGCCGTCTCACTCCCGGAGTAAGCGACCAGCGGCAGCAAAAGCGAACCCAAAAACCGCCCAACGCAAATCACATTCGGAAGCGTCCACAGCTGATCGGTTACGCTCCCAGGTTCAGCCGGCAGAGATATCCGGCTCTCCGCCCCCCGTTGTCTCTCATTCGCGTTCATTAGCGTCCATTCGCGGTTGCAGCTAAGCCTTCAGCACCCAGATTACCCAAAAATAGAACACCGGTGCGACATAAGAAAAACTGTTCATCCGATCGAGCGCCCCGCCCTGGCCTGGAACGAAGCTGCCGATATCTTTGACTCCGGCGTCGCGTTTGATAGAGGACACATTGATATCCCCCAAGAAACCGGCCAGCGACACAATGACGCCCGTCGCCGCTGAAATCGCCATTCCCACGGCAATCGAGCGATCCTGAAAAAACGTCGTGAGCGTAGGTGCAAGCGCGATGCCGAAAACCGCACTCCCAATAATGCCGCCGATCAGCCCCTCCAACGATTTGTTTGGCGAAACCTTCGGTGTAATTTTCGTCCGCCCCCAACGGCGCCCCACGAGCGCCTGACAAATGTCGTTTAGCTCCGTGAGAATCGTCACAAAAATAAACCACCCGACCATCCCCGCCGGCGGCGCCTTCTCCGACTCGATCACCGTCCGCAAAGCAAACGCCGGGCAATAAGAAAACAAGAAAAACGCCCAAAAAAGCCCCGCCGTAATCTTCAAATAGTTTTCGGTATTACCACCCAGCGACCGGGCCGCCCCAATCCCAATCACGCAAGCAATAGGCGCCGCAACCCAAATCCCCACCCAAACCTCCGCCGTCCCCAACGCAAACAGCAAAATCACAGCCCCATACTGAACCACCTCCGCCGCCAGCCCAATATTCTTACGACCTAAAACGCGGTTGAATTCCTGAATCGAAAGCAGCGAAGCCGTAAATAGAAAAAGAGCGATGCCATATTTTCCGGCAAGAGCCGCTGCCGAAACTGCAATTAGCAGCACCCACCAAGTTACGAGACTTGCGAGTCGCAGCTTTCGCTCCTCCACAGAAGCCTGCCGCAAACTGAGGTAGCGAAAGACACTTCCAACGCCAAGAACGCCGAACAAAGCGGCGAGCATCCAGAGTAATTGTGCTGAAATTGGGGGCATGCACTGATTCTACACCAGATGCCCAAATGCCGATCGTCGCAACCTAATATCCTCCCCCGCTCGTCGATCCATTTTTATCTGGAACGACAGCAGAAACCACTACATCCGAGTTGCATTGCCAATCCGGATATCGCCCGACCGCGACCAATCGCCCCCGCCAAGCCTCTAACACTTCTTGCAATTCCGAATGTGTTACGCCTGCTCGATGGTCATAGTATGAACAGGAGAAATGCGGGTACTCCTCGCGCGTTTCTTGACGGTCAACGATCAAATGCTCTTCACCATCAGGAGCTTCTTGCTTGCAAATCTCAATGAATTGCGCATCGACAATGCCGCGAATCGGCAGCTGGGGCTGGCGAAAAGCAGTGATGCGGGTAAGCGAGGAAAGCGACGCAATTTTTGCGGCTAATCTTTCAAACGAATGCCAAAGCTGAAATTCCTTCCCGCCTGAGCTATTCGCATGTTCGAAAAGAGTCAGGATTTCGCTCTTCTCATAAATCCACGATTCAAGCGTGCGAAGAAATCCCGCATCGGAAGAGGGAGCGTAACACATTCACCACGCTCCCTCCCAAAATCCGTGTTAATCAGTGTCCATCCGTGGTTGCGGCCTAAGCAAACAACCCATTCACCGTAGCCGCCTTCACCAGTTCGCGCGGCTGATTGAGATGGTTGTAAACAATCGTCTCCGGCGAGATGCCCACGGCATGATAAATCGTGGCCAGCAGTTCCGTCGGATGCACCGGCGAGTGCAGCGGGGCCGAACCGGTTTTATCCGATTCGCCATGCACATAGCCCTTCTTCACGCCTGCGCCGGCGATCACGCCGGTATAGCAGTATGGCCAGTGATCGCGGCCATCGTCGGAGTTCGAGTTCCCCGACGTGCTTACGCCGCGCTGCGGGCTGCGTCCAAATTCGCCCAAAGCGACGACCAGCGTCTCTTCGAGCAAGCCACGTTCATCGAGATCGGCGATCAGCGAAGAAAGCCCCGCATCGAGCATCGGCGCCGACTGCTTTTTCATGCGATCCGAAAGTCCAGTGTGTACGTCGAACGAATGGTTATCGGAGTTGGCCACTTTCGGCCAAATCACTTCCACCACGCGCGTTCCCGCTTCGACTAAGCGACGGGCAAGCAAGCAGCTTTGGCCAAAGGTATTGCGACCATACTTGTCGCGCAGCTCGTTCGACTCTTTGCTGAGCGTAAACGCTTCGCGCGCCTTGCCTGAGCTGATGAGCGTCATCGCCGTCGAGTAATACTTATCGAGGTCATACTTGGCGACCGCCTTATCGATCTCCGGCATGCCCTCATTGATCAAATCGCGGAGCCGCGCCCGCTTGGCGAGCCGCTCATCCGAAACCTCAGGTCGCAGTTTCAAATCGTCGATGCGAATCCGCTCCATCTTTGACATATCCATGTCGTCGCCGGGCGGAAACAGGTAGTACGGATCATAAGCACGTCCCAAAAATCCCGCCGTGCCCGACTTATTAACAACATTGCTCTCTTGCAGCGGTCGCGGCATCATCACAAAAGGCAACATCGGCGTCTCCGGTGGCTTGAGCCGGATGATGTTCGAGCCAAAGTTCGGAAAATCTTTCGGTGTCGGCGGCTCGAGCTGTCCCGAAGGGCTCACCTTGTCCGCCGTGTAACCCGTGTGGAACTGATAAATCGCGGCCGTGTGATTAAAGAGCCCAACCGGCGTATAGCTCAGCGAGCGAATCATCGTCAGCTTGTCAGTGACTTGTGCAAATTTCGGCAAGAGTTCCGTGAACCGCAGCCCCGGCGTCTTCGTCTCAATCGGCTTGAAAATGCTCCGCACATTATCGGGCACACCCTCCTTGGGATCCCACAAGTCGAGATGACTCGGCCCACCCTGCAAATAAATGAGGATGACCGACTTCGCCTTCCCCCAACCCGGCCCGCCTTTGATCTCGTCCTTCTCGCCGCCCCGCGCCTGGGCTTTGAGTAGTCCCGCTAGCGTCAGCCCGGTAACCGCCGAACCGCCCACCCGCAGCAACTCGCGCCGAGAAACGCGGCCATCATTGCCATCACAAAGGTCTTTTCCAGCCTGTCCAGGAATCACGAGCATGGTGGGTTCCTACCAAAATGCGCACAGTCAGCGTCCAAGGGCGGTAATTCCGACCTCTGACCACTATAGGGTGTGGCAAAAACGCATGTCAATCTATTGATGCGTTATTGTAGATCTGTCGATTCGTCGACGGTCTCTTCGCTAATGGCGATGCAACTTGCTGGATCACGCTCACCGCCGCAACCACGCCCCCGGCATACGCACCCAATCACATTTGTTAGGATTCAAGGTTTGGCGTGCAAATAGGACGCTCGCCCCCCAATACAAGCACACCGTCGCAACCAATCGACGCAAGCCTAGACTCAATAAGCGTTTAGGATTAGAAGGTACGCACCCCTATGGCTCTTGATAGTTACTCCTATTGCCCCTGCGGAAGCGGAAAAAAGGTCAAATTTTGCTGCTCCGGGGAAATTCTCCCGGAACTCGAAAAATGCATCCGCCAAATCGATGGCGACCAGCGAATTGCCGCCCTCGACCAAATCAATCGCTCCCTGGCGGCCCACCCCAATAAACCCTGCCTCCTGGCCCTCAAAGTCAACGTCCTGATCGGCCTGCATGAGCTCGAAAAAGCCAAGGAAACGATCACCGAGTTCCTCAAAAGCGATCCAGGGAATCCCGTTGCCCTGGCCCAATGCTCCATCCTCGCGGTGATCGAAGGGAGCGACCTCGATAGCGCCTCGGTTTTCCTCCAGACCTCGCTCTCGCGAATGCAGGGCGTCATGATGCCCGAGATCTATCAGGCGATTGGCATTCTCGCCCAAGCCCAAATGGAGGCCGGCAAGCCTGAAGCCGCCCAGCCGCTGCTTATCATGCAAGCCGCCGTCGCCAATGGCGAAGACCGCATGGCTTTGCAATCTCTCGCCGAAATCGCCGCCGCTCGCCAGATCCCTGTCTTGCTCCGCATGGAATGGCGACAAGACCCCGCGCCACCAGGCCATCCTTGGACACAGGAATACCACGAGATCGAAGTCGTCGCCAACCAAGGCTGCTGGGGCCAAGCGCTCAGCATGCTAATGGAGCTCGACCAAAAGTATCCCAATCAAACCGCGATCCAAAAATTCCTCGCCGTCCTTTCTCTCTGGCAAGGCATGCGCGAAGACGCGGCGAAGTACTTCCATCTTTACGCAGCTGCTAAGGATGCTGCCTTTGACGACGCCGTCGAAGCCGAGGCCCTCGCCCAATTACTTGACGAGTTCAATCCCAAGTCGAAGATCGACGTCATCACTTGGATTCACGAAGTTAGCGACGCACAGCTCGTCATGGAGAAGCTCCTCTCCAACAAACGCGCCCTGACGATGCCTGTCGATCTCTCCAAACTCAGCGCCGAAGATGAGCCGCCGCCGAAGGGTGTCTTCTGGGTGCTCGATCGCCCCGTCCCCGAAACCGGCATCGGCCTCACGCTCGACGCAGTGCCCCACGTCGAAGGCGATGTCTTCGTCTTTGGCCGGCAAACCGACCGCGCCCCGCGCATCGAGTTCAATGTCTCGAAGTCCGAGCACTTCGATCGCCGCATCGGCGCCGTCCGCGATATCCTCGGTGATGCGCTGGTAGGGCAACCGACCGAAGAAGTCTCGGGCCACACGACGCTCGAAGGGGAACTTCTCAGCGGAAATTGGCGATTCCCGACTGACACACCGCTCGAAATCCGCAACACGCTGCTCAAGGAGTGGCGTGAACAGGTCATCACCGAAAAATGGCCCGCCCTGCCGCGCGAGGCACTCGATGGCAAGTCACCGATCGATGTCAAAGATGACGCGAACTACCGCGTCAAACTCGGCGCCGCGATTCTGCTCTTCGAAGCCCAGCTCGGCATCGAAGCGCTTTCGACCGAAATCGCCACGCTGAAATCGAAACTCAGTATCCCCGAGCCCGAGCCGATAACGTCGCAGGGGCAAAACCTTCGCGGCATCCCTGCCATTCGCCTCAACCGAATTGATCCCAAACGCCTCACCGATGTCGATCTCGTGTCGTCTTATCAGCGCGCCCGTGCTTACAAGATGAACGAGGCCCTTATCGCGATCGGCGAAGAGCTCCTCGAGCGCTCCTCAACTGAGTTTGAGTCCCGGGTCATGATCCTCGCCGACATGGCCGGCTCCGCAGCCACTTCCGACAATGCACTCGAATACGTCGAACGCGGGCGCAAACTCAGTAACTCCAAGAGCCAGTCCGTCGTCACCTGGTTATTGCTGGAACTCTCGATCCGCCTCTCGCGCCGCGAAGCCGCCGAAGCCGATCGAATCCTCCAAGTCCTCATGACCCGCCACGCGGAAGAACCAGGCGTCAAACACACCGTCGCCCAGATCCTTCAATCCCACGGCATCATGCCCGGCGGACAAGGCGGACCCCGACGAGACCCCGCCGCCTCGATGCCAGCCCCTGCACCGTCGAGCGCCCTCTGGACCCCCGAGAGCGCCGCGGCATCCGCCAAGCCAGCCGAAAAATCGAAGCTCTGGCTTCCGGGCATGGATTAAGCTGGGACCATGTCCTCGCAAAGCCCTAACGACGACGAATCCTTCATGCGGCAAGCCCTTGAGCTCGCCGCCCAAGGCGAAGGTTACGTCGAACCCAACCCCATGGTCGGCGCCGTCATCGTCAAAGATGGCGTGATCATTGGCGAAGGCTGCCACGCAAAGTTCGGCGGCCCTCACGCCGAGGTAAACGCCCTTAGTGCCTGCAAAGTCCCGACGAATGGGGCCACGCTCTACGTCACGCTCGAACCCTGCTGCCATCACGGGAAAACGCCCCCGTGCGTTGACGCGATTCTCAAAGCAGGTATCGCAAGAGTCGTCGTCGCCTTAGAAGACCCGTTCCCCGCCGTCAGCGGAAAGGGCATCGCCACGCTCCGCGCAGCTGGGGTTAAGGTCGAAGTCGGTCTGCTCGCCAGCGAAGCCAGATATCTGCTGGCGTCGTACCTCAAACGCATTCAAACGGGCAAACCCTGGGTCGTCGCCAAGTGGGCCATGACGCTAGACGGCAAAATCGCCGCTTGGGATGGCACAAGCAAATGGATATCCAACGAAGCGTCGCGAGCCGTCGTCCACCAGATTCGCGGCCGAGTTGACGGAATCGTAGTCGGCAGTGGAACGATAGTCGCCGACAACCCACTCCTCACCGCCCGACCGTCAGGTCCGCGCCGCGCTACTCGCATCATTCTCGATCGAAGACTCATGTCGCCGGACAATTCACAGGTTTTCGAAACAGCGCGGGAAATTCCAACCATCGTGGTCATTACGCCTAACGCTCCCCTTGATGCACAAAGACGATTGCGTGAAATGGGAGTGCAGGTCATCGAACTACAAACAATTTGTATTACCGATCAAGTTCCTGAGTTGCTTTCACGGCTGGGCGAACAAGGGATGAGCAACCTTTTGGTCGAAGGTGGCGCGGGAGTTCTCGGCGCATTTTTGGACGCGAGGCAAATCGATGAACTCCACACTTTCATCGCCCCCAAAATAGTCGGGGGCGGAAATGCCGCTCGCTCGCCCATCGGAGGACTCGGCTTCGCTCCAATTTCTGACGCAGTGCTGCTTGAGCCTGTAAATACCAGACTCCTTGGCGACAATGTCTACATCTCAGGCAGAACCGTCAAACCCTTGGCAATCCGTGGATAATTTCCGCTATTCTTCTTCGCCTTTAGCCGGCTTCGCATCCAAAATCGGCTCACCCCATTCCGCCAAAAACTGCTGGCCGCATCTTCGGCACTCAACCTTCTTCCCCAAATGCTCCCCACGCACCCGGCTCGGTTTCTTGCAACCTTTGCAAGCCACGACAAATCGCTGTTGAGCGAGCGATTCGTTCTTCAGCTCTTCTTCCGTCGCCTTATTGAAGCGAATGTCATCCGCCTTCAGCGAGGTCAGCATCTCGCGCGTGATCGGCGCCACGCTCGCCACTCGATTGGCCAGCCGCCGGATCGCCGCCTCAAAGGTATTTCGCACGAGCCGCCCATTGCCAAATCGCTCATCCCGCTCACGATGCAACGCCGCAAACCCCAATAACAACTTGGCTTGAGTCGGTCCCAGCACGTTGTAGTGATTGGCGTCGCACATCACGCCGAAGATCTGTCCGAGTTCCGATGCCGAATAGTCTTCAAAGTTGAGGTGCGTATTAAATCGCGACGCCAGCCCCGGATTCGTTTCCAGTAAATCAACCATCTGATCGGGATACCCGGCCAAAATCACAATCAGTCGATCGCGATGGTCCTCCATCCGCTTCAGCAGTGTTGCGAGTGCTTCTTTTCCATAAGCATCATCGCCCGCGTCGCTCACGAGGTTGTACGCCTCATCAATGAAGAGCACGCCATCGAGCGCGCTATCGATGAGCTTATTCACCTTCGGCGCCGTCTGCCCCGCGTACTCCGCAACGAGCCCGCTCCGGTCGGTTTCGACTAAGTGCCCCTTGGTCAAAATTCCCATCGCCGCCAGAATCTGGCCCACAATCCGCGCCACAGTCGTCTTGCCGGTGCCCGGATTGCCGCTGAACACCATATGCAGGCTCATCGCCGTTTTCGGCAGCCCTGCATTCTCGCGTTGCTTCTGCACCCGCAAGAAATTCGAAAGCGTGTGAATCTCTTGCTTGATTCCTGGGAGGCCAATCAACTTCTCAAGTTGCCCCATCGCCTCCGCCAGCCGCTCCTCTTGCGACGAAGGCATATCGAGACCCGGGGGCGCACCTGCAAAACTGCCTAGACCTGAAGCACTTAACGGAGATGGCGAAATTGACGAACTGCCATTGTTCCCCGCCAGTGGTGGCGCCGTTCGCAGCTGTTCATAATTCACTCCCAGTTTCTCTTCCGTCGGCGACAACTCATAAGCCTGCTGCCCACCGCCGGCAAAGGGAGGCGGCACGACTTGGCTCGCCCGCTCCTCAATTCGCAGGGGGCGCAAATGCATCTGAATCGCCTGTTGAATACTATGCAGGCGCTGAATCTCCTCCGGCGACACGGCTCCATCGACCTTGGCGACGATATTCGCCTGTCGAATCACGCAGGTCTCCAGATCGGCCACACGCTCCCGCAGCGCCGGAATCTGGTCAAAGGGCCGAATCAGCGTGTACCACGTCCAGTTACTCACCTGGTCCGAGAGCCCCCGCATCTCTCCCGCGAGTTTCGCTCCTTCCATCGCCTCGCCATGCAAATGCACCATCAGCACCCGACCGAGCAGCTTTTCACCGGGGCTCCAAACCCGATCTCCTTCGACCATGTAGACGTAAATTTTAGAAATCAGCGCCCGATGCAGCTCATCGAGATGCTCGACAAATTCCTGGTGCGAATTGGGAATCCAAGTCGGAAAGCGCTCGATGCAAACCTGAGCCGCCGAGTAGTACAGGTTCCGGCACTGATTTAGCGCGGTTTCATATTCGACGGCGAGTTGTTCAGCGGCGGAGAGGTTCATAAAGCGGCGGCGCGCGTCGATCCCAGCATGAAATGAGCGGTGAGGTGATCTCTACCTCTGTTTTAGTCGAGGTTGCCATCGGCGAGTAGCAACTGGAGCGGCAATTTGTCGCAAAGCTCCAACTCTGACGATTATTCAGCGCACAAAAACATGCTTTCCTAGCGCCTCGCGAAGCGGATCGGCATCCTCCGTAGCAAACCCCAAATGCAAATGCCGCCGCCAGCCCTCGGCCGCGCCAAACACCGACGACATTTTTCCCACGTCCTCATCGAGCCGATGCATCGAGTGAATATAGGAGTCGAGCCCCTGACTCTCGTCGAGCCATCGCTTCTGGCTTTGGTGCAGGGCCAGCATGGCCGCCTTCCGCGTCCGCCACTGCGAGACATCGACAAACAAATCCGGCTCAATCCGTCGGCGCAGCCCATCTTGGTTCCCGTAAGGCTGGGCATGGTAGATAACCGCCGAGTCAAGCGTCGGCGCGCGCGGTGGATCAACTTCAAAATTCGGCATGCCCCGCGCGAAGAGCGCCGTCACCGCCAGCCGGCAGGTGTTCACATGATCTTCCATGTAGTCCGTCGGCGAATGGGTTAGAACAATCCCCGGTCGAACCTCCCGCATCACCGAAGCTAACCGCGAAAGAGTCGCATTGTCATAAAAAATCTCCAGATCATTCGTCAGGCTCTCATGAAAGGTCGCCCCCAAAAACTCCGCCGCCGCCTTTCCCTCCTCCCGCCGAATCGCCGCAATCTCTTCCCGCGAATACTCCGTCGTCCCACAACACCCATTCGCCACATTCATGTAATGCAGCTCATACCCCGCATCGCTCAGATGCATGAGCGTTCCCGACATCACAAACTCAATGTCATCTGGATGAGCGGCAACGGCGAAGGCGACTTTACGCATTGCGAGAAATCACGCTTTCGGGATTCTGGTTTGGTGGTTAGCTCGTCACAGGCGTCGAATGCGCGTTTTGTCGGTAAAGCAATTAAGTTTTGCTAACTGCTTTGACTTTTACAAGTGATCTCAACATCACTCGCCGATCTGCTTCATCCAATTCATAAAAAAAGCGAAAGCAGTTGACTTGAAAAATCCAACCGCCATCACGAAGTGGGATGCCGCTTTTCGGCTGGCTGCTGAGGACATGCTCAAGCGTATTCACATCGGTTGTCAATTCGCGTCGTTCTTGTGGCGTGAGATTCTCGCGGAAGGATTGGAAGAGTTCCCCGAACTCGGGATGCCAATCCACTCGATACCGAATCATTCAAGTTCCCTAGCTTTGCACTACTTACCGATCTGCTTCAAGACATCCTCAGTCGTGAGCCATTTTGAAGTGGGGGTTTTCTCCTGGCGCACGCGGACGTCGTTATAAAACCGATTCGCCTCTTCTAGTTCAGCTTGTGAAAGGCCGGGCTGGCACGAGGTGGATTCCTCAGGAGGCGTGTCCGCTTGGGGACGCAAAATCGGAAGCTTCACAATGTCGCCCGGTAAGCTATTGGAGCCAATTTGCGACATAAGGAATCTCCGTGACTACTTCATAAAGACCGGCGCAAGGACCGACTTGGCCCTCTTTACGTAGTATAGAAGTTACTTTGGCAGCAGTCCAGCAATTAAAACTGACTGACTCCACGACTAATGCATCTCCACCGAACAAGTCCCGATCCCACCCCGATAGTAGTGGAACTCCACATTCGGATGGTCCGCCAAGAGCGACATCGGCACCGCCGAATCGGGGATCTTTTTTGAAATCATCAGCGCCGTTAGTCGCTGACCAAACGGATTGTCATGCTGCCCCGCGTGCCAGATCGAAACCTTTTCCGCCTTCCATGTTTCCACCGGCCCCACACTGATCGCCTGCGTCGGCACGTTCGTTACCACGCCGCCGCCCGAGGTGCGTGCATTTTGAATCAGCGTCATCGGATGCAAATCCACCACACGCGTCGCCAGCTTGCGATACTCCTCTGGTGAAGGCGGCGCTTTGTCATATGGCGGAACACGGCGCGGTGGATCGTTGAACGCCCAGTGCTTCACTTCGCCCTGTCCGCCTTGCATCACGACGCAGCGAACTCCTTCCCAAGACTTTTTGAATTCCTCCAAATTCGCCGTCGGGAAATGAATGTTTTTTTCTGGCATTCGCAGCTTCGGGGTGATGCGATTGAAGAGC
>JBKJSI010000672.1:0-3466 GCA_046595915.1 Pirellulaceae bacterium | reverse complement strand
CACACACTCAAACCCGCCGAGAGCGACTAGCCAAACTCGCCATCGACCCCGACAAAATCAAATCCGTTCCGCCAAAACCGACTCGGAGCGATTAGACTTGGCGCTGTCCAGCTAGATGGCCTAGATGGCCACTATCTAGGGGGCAGATTGCCATTACTTTGCCTAGATGGCCAGGTTCGGATGATTGTTTGAACAAGTGTTCGTCACTTTGTTCGCTTGGGGGCGTACATGTAGAGTGTGGCGACTTGTTCGTAGCCTAGTTTGGGGTAGAGGAGTGCCCCTGCGTGGCTGGAGAGGAGGACGCTGGCCTCGAAACCCGTTTTCTTGAGGTCGCGGAGCATTTTTTCTAGGAGTGCCCCGCCGATGCCTTTGCGGCGGTGGGGTTCGAGGACGTACATGTTCCAGCACCAGGAGGCCTCGGTGGTGCGGATGCTGGCGACCCAGCCGACGGGCTCGCCATCCAAAAGCGCGGCGTATTGGCGGAAGTTGGACTCTGGTTTTAGGTAAGCGGGGGAGATCGGTTTTGCGCCTGCGGCTTTGGCTAGTTTGGCGGCAAGGTCGGTATCGGTTACGTGGGTGACGCTGACTGGGGAAGTGATTTTGGGAATTCGTTTGAGAGCGTGAATGAACATCGGTTCGGTAGCGAGGAGGCGGTAGCCGAAAGATTTGAATTTAGCTTTAGGCTCTTCGACGTCTTGGCCGGTGGGAATCAGGTCGCAAATGAAATAGCGGCCGCGGGTTTGCTTTTTGGCCAGCGCATGCACTTTGGCCGCGTCGGTGTTTAAGGCGATCCATTCTTCTTTGCGGTAGTCTTTCGGGTTCTTTCGCGTTGCGTCACGCATGAACCAGATGTCGTCGATTTGGCCGAATTCGTAGGGGTGCGTGCGGCTTTTGCCTACGCAGTGGCCTTCGACGAAGGTTTGGATGGCGGCGGTGAGGCAGAGAGTCTGTGCGGTCGCTTTTGCTTGAGCCTTGGGAGAGTTTTTCTTCTTCATGGGAGTCTTCGATACTTAGAGTCTATCTTTCCTGGGGGCGGATTGTCGGTTGAGTGCTACTGCAAATCGAAATCTTGCTCGACAATCCTTCCCCAGGCACCCATCTCGGTTCTAAAGGCGAGTGTCTTTTACTTGGGATCGACGGGGCCGGGGGAGGAGAGGTAGGCGATGAGGTCGCGGAGCTGTTCGAAGGTGAGTTTGGTGGCTACGCCTTCGGGCATCATGGAGACCGGGGAGGTGGTGCGGCTGGCGATTTCGGATTTGGGGATGACTACTTTTTCGTTGACGGTGCGGATTGCGAGGCCGGCTTCGCCTTCTTCGCTGATGAGGCCGGAGATGACGCGGCCGTCTTCGGTTTCGATGACTTCCATTTGAAAGTCGCGGGAGATCATGCCGCTGGGGTCGATGATGTTTTCGAGGAGATAGTCGATGTTGGTGCGCTGTGCGCCGGAGAGTTCGGGGCCGATTTCGGCGCCGCGGCCGAAAAGGCGGTGACAGGTTGCGCATTCCTTTTCGAAAACGGCTTTGCCGGCAATGCGATTGGCTCGCTGAATCACATTCGCAGTCAGACGGCTTTTGAAGGTTTTGATTTGCGAGGCTTTTTCGGCGGCGGAGGGTTTTATGTCGCCCCAGACCCGTTTGAGTTGATTCAACAGCGCCGGATCGTTCATGCTGGCGATTTGGCGGGCGGCGTAGGCGCTGATGGAGGACTTTTCGATGCCTTGGTTGGTGATTGCTTGATTGGCTTCGACCGCATCGAGAAGGGCGATGGCCCAAGGTTTTCTCGCGCAGAGTGTTTGAACTGCGTCTTGTTTGGTGAAAGCATCGAGGGCGCTGAACTTTTCGAGGATGGTTTTGGCGGTGTCAGGGTGATCGTAAGTTGCGAGGCCTCGGATTGCGGCGCCAGCGACGGCGGGATCGCCTAGCAGCGTTAGAAGAATTGTGTCGAACCCTTTCTGCTTGGCTGCGACGAGATCATCGATCGCGGCGCCGCGCTGGAACGTCGATGCTTTGCTGTCCTCCACGATGGAGACCAGCAGGGCTTTGGCGTCGGTATCGCCGAATTTTACGGCGAGCTTTACGGCGAGGAGTTTTTCTTCGGCGGAGCCGCTTATCTTGATTGTTTCGAATGCCGCAGGCCAACTTGTTGGCATTTTTAGGGTGCGGCGGCTTTCGAGGCCGAGGAGGGCGCCGCGAAGGATTTCCTCGCGATTGGGACTGCTGCGGATCAATTCGATGATTGGCGTCATGACTTCGGGTTGATCGGCGAGTTCCATGGCGCGTCGCGCAACCGAGCGCTGTACGAAGGGCAGTTTGCTTGCGCCCGCCAAGGCGATGAATCGCGGCGCGTCATGCGTCAATAGTGATTCGGCGGCGTACCAAACGAGGTAGGGGATGTTTTGATCGGCAGCATCTTCTGAGTGCGTTGCGAGGGCTTCGACGATGGGGAAAGCATCTGCTGGTTTTAATCGCTGAGCGGCGCTGGCTAGATAGCGGCGGACGAGAGGTGAGGGGTCGTTCATTGCCATCATTGTCAGCTTAGAAAGGACTTGGTCGGATGGTCTTCGATCCTCGCACAAGAATTGAACCGCCCAGGCGCGAAGGTACTCATCATTCTCCCTGAGTTGAGCCACGAGGATTGTGTGGTCAAGCACGCCAGTCGCACTCATCGTCCAAAGAGCTCGTAATTTTTTTGTTGTTGTGCTGCTGTTCCCTAGAAGTTCCTGCAATCGGCCCCTAATGTATTCCTCGCTCGCGTCTTTCTCCGGTCGTTCCATGAGCCTGCGCCGCGAATGACGAACAAGCCATTCATTGTCAGAATGCTGAAATGCGATGAGTAGTCCGGTGCTGAGTGCTCGCAAGTGAAACTGATGTTGTTTCGCTTCGCCATAGGTAATCTTGTAAATCCGCCCCGTCGCTTTTTGCGTATTTTTGGTGCTATGGCATTCCCCGGTATCGGACCAATCGATCACATAGACACCGCCATCTGGGCCATACGTTAGCGTTACGCCCATGAACCAGTTATCGCGATTCCGCATCAGGTCTTTGCCATGCGAAGCCGTGTAGCCCGATCCTTTTCGCTTTAGCAAATCGCAATTGATCCGCTTGCCATGAATGTTATTCATGAAGACCTGATTGCGATATTCGGCGGGCCAGTTTTCGCCGAGGTATATCATTGTGCCGCAATGGGCGTGGCCGCCGCCGGCGCTGTCTTCTTCGGGTGTGCCTAGGCCGTCGTGAACGTTGTGTTCGCTTATGAAGTGGCGGTGATCAGCGATCGTGGCGATTCGTTCGTAGGCGTATTTGCTTGAATCGCGATTGCGCCAGGGCTCGTAGTGGGCGCCTTGGATCACTTCGAAGAGATGCGGATCGACGCAGTTGCAGACGAAGGCCTGGCCGTAGTCGTTCCAATCGATGCCCCAGGGGTTGGTCATGCCGTCGCAATAGGGTTCCCATTCGCGGCGGATGGG
>JBKJSI010000338.1:0-2752 GCA_046595915.1 Pirellulaceae bacterium | reverse complement strand
CGTCTGACAATGTTTACATCGATAACACACTTTGCCGCTTGCGCCCCCACGAAGCAAGCGGCAATTGTGCACCGCGCAAATCGGGGAAGGAAAAACTCTTCTGGCAAACGCGACCCGATCACCTTCTTACTGAATGGGTTACTTTTTTGCGCGGTGCACAATTGCCGCTTGCTTCGTGGGGGCGCAAGCGGCAAAGTGTGTTATCGATGTAAACATTGTCAGACGATGGAGAAAGAAGATCGGCCTTTTTTTACTTACTTGAATGGAGCGGTCACGATCGAATGCCTTTTTCGCGCGATGCAGGAAAAGCTCGAGAAGGATGAAGGGCTACTTGAACAAGTGATTTCTGTTTGCATCGAAGCGGAAAAACGCCAACAGCAGCCCGATTTGGCACGAACTCGAAAGCTGGAATTGCAGATCGACAAGCTAACTAAAGCGATCGACTTCAATTCAAGAAACCCGGGAGATTCGCCGGAAGAGCAAAAAGATACCGAATTGCGAGTCCGGCAGATGCGAAGCGAAAAAACAGAGTTGATGTCCGAATTGTCTTCTCTGAAGGCTGCCGCCAAACGAAGCGTCTACGTTCCAAGTCGCGACGAAATTGCCGCGAGGATCCACGGACTTGTCGAAGGCGTGAAATACATCGTCAATGCGAAGTCGCCAGATGAGGATGCACTACTCTTCGCGCAGCAGGTGCTTAAGCACTTTACCAACGGTCGGATCTCCATCACCCAACAAGGTGAAAGAACCAAACATCATGGTTGGTTGCGTGGTGAGTTCTCCTGCGACGCGGCAATTTGGCTGGCGGCAGATTTGGGAAAGGTCGAGCCAGCATCAAGAGAATCGATGCCAAAGGTCGAAGTAGATTTTCGTCCCCTGAATGAAGATGAAGATTTGGCTCGCAAGATTATCGACCTGCGCCGTCAAGGTAAGGCTTTCACGGTGATTTCCCGCCTGCTCGGGATCGGGCGTAACCGTGCCTCTAATTTAATTCACCAATTCGCCCCCTTGTTGGCGCCGGAACTTCAAGTTGAAGAAGGTAAGTATGCCAAGCGGGCGTATGTAGATCCGCCGCCATTTCAGCGTCTCGCCGATGAGATGAAGCAAAACTATGACGAAGGATACTTATTGGGCGAGATCGCCGAAATTCATGACGTGGATCGGAATACGGTAACAAAATCACTTCGCTTTTGGTTTGTTTCACGCGGGCTTAAACCGCCGAATTTCCGCAAGAAAAAGTAGGCGAATCGCAAGTCGTCAGTTTCATTCCAACCCTCGGGCCGACTATGTCGGCCTTTTTTCGTTTCTTGGAGTCCTCCGTTGAGCAAAGCTACTCCCGCTGAGCCTGATGACCCTTCCCATCTCCAATCCAAAAGATCAGCATTTGCGAGTCTTGTTGGTCGACTAATCGCTCGCATAGGGCACCTACAGCGGCATCAACGCAATCATGACAAGGACTTCGATGATTCCAAGCCGATCGATTCGGCTGTGGTCCAAAGGGGAAAGCGGAAACGGCTCCGTTGACTGTTTTCTCTTTTCGTCAAATCACAAGCACAGTTTATTCATTTTTAGGAGATGATCGTCATGTCTCACATCGTCCAAATCCAAACCCAAATTCGTGATCCGGTCGCCATTGCTGCTGGTGCGACGCGGCTTCAGCTTCCGGCGCCAAGCTTCGGGACCACCCGATTGTTCAACGCCGAAGCGACGGGCTGGATCGTTCACTTCCCCGCGTGGCGTTACCCAGCCGTCTGTGAAACAGCCACCGGTCAAGTCCAATACGACAACTTCGACGGCCGCTGGGGCGACCCCAAGCACCTCGATCGCTTCTTGCAAGCCTACACGATCGAAAAAGCCCGCTTGGAAGCGCGTCGTGCAGGCCACACCGTCATCGAGCAATCTCTGCCCGATGGCTTTGTGAAACTCACGATCCAAGTAGGAGCCGCCGCTTGAAAACGATCACGATCATCATTTCGCCTCAGGGAGACGCAAAGATCGAAGCGAACGGTTTTTCGGGAGGCGAGTGCCGCATGGCAACCGCCAAGCTTCGAGTAGCCCTCGGCCAGGAATCGGACGAACAACTCAAACCCGAGTTCGCCCAACAACCGCAATTAAACTCAGCCCACACCACCACAGGAGCTCCGATTGGTAAGTGAGGATAATGAATCTCTTTCTGTAGCCACCAAGCCGCTACTGTTCTTGGTCGAAGGCCTCTACGACATCGAGTTTCTAACCCGGCTATCGGGCATTCTTCACCAAGCTCGATACGACATCGCTGACCTAGCGACGTTGGTCGCCGCCAAGCAACTGATCTTTGTTCCTACGGGCGGCGGCAGTCCCCAGCTCTGGACGCATCGGTTTGAATCGCTGGGCTGTCCCGAACTGCATCTCTATGACCGGGAACAAGGCGATGAATCTCAGCTTCGGTACGATTGCGCTGAACTTGTCCAGCAGCGTCTTGGCTGTCGCGCCATCGTGACCGAAAAACGATCCCTCGAAAATTACCTTCATCCCATGGCCATCGAAGCCGCAGGCGGTGGTTGTTTTCGCTTTGAGCATGACGATTATGTCGGCTCGTGTGTCGCCCAAGATTGGTATCAGCGATCGCCTCAGCGGCTTCCCTGGAATGCTCTTTCTGCTCGTGCCCGTTCCAGGTGTATTGGGCGAGCCAAGAAGTGGCTGAACACGGTCGCCGTGGAATCGATGACTCTCGAGTTACTCGCCGAGCAGGATCCGGACGGGGAACTGCTTC
>JBKJSI010000094.1:0-2989 GCA_046595915.1 Pirellulaceae bacterium | reverse complement strand
CGACTTGATGCGAGTCGAGCGTGCCCGCGTCATCAACATCAATTTGCAGGTTCATTGACGCATTTTCACTCAGCGAAGTTACATTCGGAGTCACCGTAAGCGATGGGGTTTCATTCGTGACGACAATCGTTCGCGTCGCCACGATCGGGTTCAGCGGCTCATCATCATCGACCACTTCGACGCTGACCGTATAGCTCGTCGCGGGACTTACCGGATTATCGGCATACTTGTGAAGCACCAGGAACGCGCGGGTGGCCGGGTCTGAGATTAATTGATCGACCGTCGCGAATTCCTTCGGCGAACCATCTCCCCAGTCGATGCTCACGACGTGCGAATCGGCAAGCCCCGCATCTACAAACGAGCCTGTCAGCGCAAAAAGCTGGTTCTCTACCACACTCGCAGGCGCACTGATTTGTAGCCCCGACGGCAATGCGTTGAGAACCTCCACGACATAAAGCCCATCGGGCGTCGTCGTAAAACCGCTATGGTTGTCTTCGACCGTGATAATCAATCGATGATAGGCGCGGCCCGAGTCGGAAAGTCCGTCATCCTCATAGGTATGAGCTGCATTAAACGTTAGGGCGCCGAGCGGCAACGCCAACGAGGAGGGGGTCGTTCCATCGCCCCAATCGATGGTTACCGTGTGCGAGTCGCCGCTTCCGCTATCGGTAAATGAACCAGTCAGCGTAAACGGTTGACCTTCGAGCACCTGCGGCGCGAATTGAAAACTACTAAATGTCGGTTGCGGCGGCTCATTGCTGATGTTGACGCCCATCACTCCAACGCCCACCACATTGCCATTGTCGATCGCCGTCACAGTGACCTGATAGGGCGTTGTTGATGAAGAAGCGTAGTCGTGCTCCAGCACAAAGCTTAGATCAGAGGCGAACGCCAGCGGCTGCGTACCGCTTCTATCGCCATAGTCGACCATCAGCGTCCAGCTTGTCGAGTCATCATCGCGGAAGGAACCTTGAACGCGTAGGGTTTCTCCCTCGGCGAGATTAATGCCGACCGGCAGCGTAATCCGTGGCGCCATCAGCGAGCTTGGGTCGCCCAGCGTAATGGCGTTGCCAAATTCCGAAGTCGAACCGAGTGCGACCGCCGTAATCAGTGAGCCATAACGCAGCGCCGGCGGCAAGGAGGCAACGGGGATACGGAACTCAAATCGCTCGGCGATTCCCGAGCCTACAAGCACGCCGCGAATGGCGGGCCCGTAGGCCGCAGAGGATGCATCCCGATCGTCAATCGAGTTTTCCGACAGGAGCGCGAAGCTAGTTGAACCCTGACCCAGCCCGTTGGTGGTGGGTGTGGAGACATAGAATTCAATGCTTCGGCCCGCGCCGACAAAACCCTTCAGCACTAACTCACCGCCGACGATGTCAGCGTAGTCGAGAACAGGGAAATTGAGCACGCCATCGGTGCGAGTATCGCTATTCAGAGTTGCGCCTGACGCACCCGCATCGATCGCGGGACCGAGGTTGCCGAAGTAACGGTTACCAGAAAAAGTATTGTCGCTGCTAGTGGTGTCGAGCAGTCGTAAACCGGCAGTGAGACTGTTGGCAATGACATTTTGTGAAACGAAGACGCCCTGGACGCCATCGGACAACTGCATGCCAATCGTGTTCGGCATCGCGGCGACTTGAAGCGCATCGACACCGATCAAGTTTTCTGCAGCAACGCCGCCTGCAGTCGCATCCTTGATCCATATGCCTACATCGTGGCCGACAACAAGATTGCCTGCCGCGACGTCCCCGATTTGTGCATTCGGTCCTGTCGAGAGAATACCAAAATGACCGCCCGTGCTCGCGCCAGAGCCACGTCGATTGCCGAGCATCTTGAGACCGGAAGCACTCGTTCCGATTTGGTTGCCGTTGATCGTTGAGCCGACGCCATCGTTCCGAATGCCCGCCGAGTTGCCGCTGATGACATTGCCGACGATCGTCGTCGTTGTTGCGCCCGCGGCAATGTTCACTCCGTGACGATCATTGCCAATGAGCAGTGAACCCGTATCGTCGAGGCCGAAGTAATTCGAATCGACGAGCGTGTCGTTGCTCGTTCCGCTAATCTCGACGCCATCACGAGCATTGCCGCTGATGAAGTTTTGCGAAACGACCGTGAAGTCCGAATCACCTTGGATCAAAACGCCGGAGCCTGAGTTCCCCAAATCCTTGGCCCCCGAAATATCGAGGCCGATTGTATTGTTGTAGAGGAGTGTTGATTGCTGTGGCCCAGCCAAGTGCAGTCCCGCGCTATCGACGCGAATTCCGTCGCCAGAGTTTCCACTAATGAGGTTTTGGTTGACCTCATTGTCATAGGCACGGTTTTCGACAATCACGCCGATCGTGTTAGGTAGGGACTTTAAGCCTGTGGAATTCACGCCAATCAAGTTGGCATTGACCGTGTTGCTATCCGTGCCAGTCCCAGAAATCGAAACGCCAGCCGTGCTGTTGCCGCTGATGAGATTTCCATGACCGCCTGCGACGTTGAAAGCCCCCTCGCCAATGGAGTTGTTATTTGCGCCAGAGTCGATGCGAATTCCAACCGGGTTGGGAATTGCATAGGCGCCGGTCGGGTCTACGCCGACCCAGTTCTGATAAACCGTGTTGAACTCGGCGCCGGAGGTGAGCCAAACGCCCGCGACCGAATTGCCGCTGATGACATTTCCTGCGCCATCAACATTGCCGCCGATCTGGTTGAGTTGTGCGCCATCGACTATGACGCCGCCATAAGCGTTACCGATCGGGGCGGTTCCTAGTGCATTTACTCCGATGTAGTTCCCTTGAACTTCATTGCTGACCGTTGCTGCAAAATAGAATCCGACACCCGCGCCGGCATTGCCGCTAATCAGATTGCGATCCGCTTCCGTGATGCCGCCGATCACATTGAAGCTGGCGCCGGAAGTAGCCACGACGCCGCTGGAACCATTGGGCAGAGCCGCCATTCCCGTCGCGTCGACGCCAATCCAATTTCCCTTCACTTGATTGCTATT
>JBKJSI010000769.1:0-2912 GCA_046595915.1 Pirellulaceae bacterium | reverse complement strand
TCCGGCCTGATCACGCCCAGCCTCGATGAAATGGTCCACGTCGCGAAAGAGATGGAACGACGCGGAATCAAGATCCCGCTCCTCATCGGCGGCGCGACAACGAGCGCGAAGCACACGGCCGTAAAGATCGCACCGGCGCGCCAGCAGAGCGTGGTTCACGTCCTCGATGCCTCTCGCAGCGTCGGCGTCGTCGATAAATTGATCAATCCCGAGCATCGCGAAAGCTTCGACGCGCAAAATCGCGTGCTTCAAAAAGAACTCGCCGCCTCTCATGAGCGAAGGCAGCTCACGCTCGTGCCATATGCCGAAGCCAAAGCGAAAAGATTTCAAACCGACTGGGCCACGGTTCAAATCGACCGCCCCAATCTGCTCGGCCTCCGCGTCCTGCCTGATTTTCCACTCACCGAGATCATTCCCTATATCGATTGGTCTCCCTTCTTCATGACCTGGGAGCTCAAGGGTAAGTATCCGGCGATTTTGAAAGACGCCACCGTCGGCGAAGTCGCCACTGAGCTTTATGAAAAGGCCACAGCGCTGCTCGACCGAATCGCAAAAGAAAAACTCCTCACCGCCCGAGGCGTTTATGGCTTCTGGGCCGCAAACTCCATCGGCGATGACGTCGTGCTTTACGAAGACGAGAAGCGCGAGAAAGTGATCGCAAAATTTCCTATGCTGCGTCAACAGTGGGAACGCAAAGGCCAAACCGAGTTCCGCTGTCTGGCGGACTATGTAGCCCCATTCGAATCGGGTCGCTGCGATTACGTCGGCGCCTTCGCGGTCACCGCCGGCATCGGCTGCCAAGAACTCGCATCGGTCTTCGACAAGGACTTTGATGACTACCACTCGATCATGACCAAGGCCCTCGCCGACCGACTCGCCGAAGCCTTCGCCGAATGCCTCCACGCCCAGGCGCGTCGCGACTGGGGCTTTGGCGCCAGCGAAAACCTCTCGAAGGATGAGTTGGTCGAAGAAAAATACCGCGGCATTCGCCCCGCCCACGGCTACCCCGCCTGCCCCGACCACACCGAGAAGAAAACGCTCTTCAAACTGCTGAACGCCAAGAAGCACGCCGGCATCTCGCTAACCGAATCCTTCGCCATGTGGCCCGCCGCCTCCGTCAGCGGCCTCTATTTCGGCCACCCCGAATCTCGCTATTTCGCCGTAGACCGGATTACCAAAGACCAAGTGTCCGACTACGCCAAACGGAAAAAAATGAAGGTCAGCGACGTCGAACGCTGGCTCTCCCCCAATTTGGGGTACGAACCAAGCTAAGCGGCATATTCTCGCCGTAAGTCCTTGTCGCAAAACGATTTTTTCAAGGTTGCGCGCAAAGATGTGAACTCACCGTGAGCGCGCAAGACTACAAGACTACAAGTTTGGAAAAACAAGGCATTTTTAAACTTGTGCAGCCGCTCTCCACAGCATTGAAGTGAATGCCGGTCGCCGCTTGCGGTAAAATAGCTGTGCCCAAGAACGGAACTCGACGACTGAAGGATGGACCGCGTGAAAAGGCGACGAAAATGGCGTCTCGCGCTTGGCCTGCTCGCCGGAACCGCCCTCACCACCTTCGCGTCCGCCCAAGAGCCAATTCGAGAAAACGCCCCCTCGCCCGAGCGGGGCTTTCGCTTCCTCACCGAAAAGGCCTACCTGCCCGCGGACTTCGACGAAGAAACCTTCGACGCCGCCTGGCGATTCTGGCCCGCCGAGCTGCGTGACCAAGCCGAAAAAGCCTCGCCCGAGCAGCGCCGCCAAATGGCCTTCGACCGCTACGGCCTGACAAACCGCCCCGGCGCGAAGGGGCAGCCTCTCCAATACGTGGTCGACGCGAAAAAGCAGTGGACGATCAACTGCTTCGCCTGCCACGGCGGCAAAGTTGCCGGCCAAGAAATCCCCGGCCTGCCCAACGAGAATTACGCGATGCAGACGCTCACCGACGAAACGCGCATGGTGAAACTGCTCAGCGGTAAGCCACTCACGCGATTTGACGTAGGTTCCGTCATCGTACCCTTAGGCGCCTCGCGCGGAACGACGAACGCAGTAATGTTCGGCGTCGCGCTCATGCACTACCGCGACCCCGACCTCAACGTCCACCCCGAACGCGGCCCGCCGCGAGGCCTCGTCCATCACGACATGGATGCCCCGCCCTGGTGGCACTACCGCAAAAAGAAAATGCTCTACATCGACGGCTTCGCGGAAAAAGGCCACCGCACGCTGATGCAGTTCATGATGGACAAAGCCAACGGCCCCGCGCAGTTCAAGGATTGGGAAAACGACTTCCGCGACGTGGAAGCCTACCTGCTCTCCCTCCGCCCGCCAAAATACCCATTCGAAATCGATGAGTCCAAAGCCCGCGCCGGCGCCGAGGTCTTCACCAAAAACTGCGCCGAGTGCCACGGCGAGTACGGCGAAAAAGAATCGTACCCCGAGCGAATGGTCGCGATCGAAGAAATCGGCACCGACCCCGTGCGTTGGAAAGCACTCACCGCAAAACAGCGCCAAAGTTACGGCGCCAGCTGGTTCGCCAATTACGGCGCCAAAGAACTCGTGCCCACGCCCGAAGGCTACGTCGCCCCGCCGCTAGACGGAATCTGGGCATCGGCGCCCTATTTTCACAACGGTTCCGTTCCGACTCTTCGACAAGTGCTTTTCCCCGAATTGCGAGCAAAGGTTTGGCGCCGCGTTGAGGATCATTACAACCAGAAAGATGTCGGTTTAGATTTCGAAGCACACGAGCAGGTTCCGGAAAACATTCAAGACCAACGCGAGCGACGGGAGTACTTCGATACAACCGCATCTGGAAAGAGTAATCGCGGACATTCCTTCCCTGAGAAGGTATCTACTTCTGAACGCGAATTGCTTTTGGAGTATCTGAAGTCCTTGTAAGCTTGCACGACGCCAAGAAAAGAAAAAGG
>JBKJSI010000674.1:0-6097 GCA_046595915.1 Pirellulaceae bacterium | reverse complement strand
GGATGAGGTGATCTTTGAGGAATTCAAAGGCACCGGCAATATGGAAATCGTGCTCGATCGGCGACTCGTCGAAAAGCGAATTTGGCCGGCGATCGATATCAATCGCAGTGGCACTCGCAAAGAGGAAATGCTCTTTGAAGAGGAGGAGTATCGTCGCATTTGCTTGCTCCGCCGGGCGCTACATGAGATGACACCACCTGACGCGATGGAACGGCTTTTATCGCTGCTGCACAAGTCAAACACGAATGCGGATTTTTTGAAGACGATTGGCCCGCGAAGTTAACCTTCGCGGGGAGCCCCATGACTAGCGTGGACAAAACGTTTGACCCGAAGGAAGCCGCTCCCGGCTATCGGTTCCGACTGCGCGACATGCTTGGTTTCATTACGCTGTGCGGGCTGCAGTTTGCGATCATTCGCTGGATCGGCCCACTGTATGGAGTGCTTGTTGGCCTCGGCATCGCGCTGATTATTTTTTCGGGAACGTTTCTGTGGCAACTTTACGTTGGTATTCGTGAAGTCGCCGACTATCGCGACGGTCGCACGAGCGAGGCGCCAAAGTTTCGCGCCCAGGAACAGCGGCATTTGATTCTGCTTGCTTTCGCGGCCTATTTCATGGCGGTGGCGGCGCTGCTAACCGGCGGTGGGATTGTCGTTAACAACTTCGCCAGCGATTGGATGGTGCGGCGGGAGATGGCGCGGGCTTGCGGCGTCTGAATCACGATGTAATCAAATCCGCACGCCCGCGCCATCTCGCGCCGCATCATCCAATCGCTGGCGAAGTTGTTGACGACAATCCCACCGCCAGCGATTGGATGGTGCGGCGGGAGATGGCGCGGGCTTGTGGCTTTGATTACATCGTGATTCAGACGCCGCTCAGTGATGGCAAGCGAGTTGATGTGATCGATATCACGTCGGTGACGGCGGATGGGGCTTTTGACAGGTCTTCTATTCGCAAGGGTGATGTGATTTACGCGGAGAGCGCGAGTAAGTTCTTTCGTGAAACGCTATACGCAAACAAGGGCAAGCCCGTTACGCTCGATGTGCGAAAGTGGAAAACGAATACGACGATTGACAAAGCACCTTCGAATGATCGAATTGTGAATATTCCGCCTTAGAATCGTGATGATAATAGATGAAAGCTGGAACTGATGCCTGTAGAAATAGGTCAAGAGCGTAGTGGTCATGAAGCGTTTGCGATTGTTGTGTCGCGCTATAACGACTCCATTACGCGCAAGTTGCTCGATGCCGCTGTCGCGACGTTGAAAGCGGCCGGAGTTGAAGATTCGAAGATCCATGTCGCTTGGGTTCCCGGTGCGTGGGAAATCCCTGTCGTTGCTCAGCGCTTCGCTCAATCAAAGCAATTTGCGGCGGTGTTGACCCTCGGCGCGGTGATTCGCGGCGAGACCTCGCATGACCAGCACATTAATCGAGCTGTCAGCCTGGGGCTCAATGAAATTGCGCTCGCGACCGGCGTTCCCTGTATGTTTGGCGTTTTGACGGTGAATTCGCTCGATCAGGCGATTCACCGCGCGGGCGGTAATGTGGGGAACAAAGGCATTGAGTGCGCCGAGGCGGCGCTGGCCATGGCGGGACTCATGCGCCATCTTCCCTCGCCGGCGTAATAGTGATGCAACAAGAAATTCGAGTCCATTTCTTGCCCGTGCTGGTAGAGCCAAGCGCCCTCGCGGGGCGAACGGTCGTAATTGTCGATATTCTCAGGGCCACGACCACGATTTTGCATGCATTGGCGGCAGGCGCAGTCGAAGTCCGCGCGGTCGAAGAAATCGAGGAAGCGCGAGACCTCGCGAAAACTCTTAAGACGCCCTATCTGCTTGGCGGCGAGCGCGGCGGGATCAAGATCGAGGGGTTTGATTTGGGGAATTCGCCGGAGGAGTATGGCGGACCGAACGTGGGCGGAAAGACGGTGATTTTCACCACGACCAATGGCACCAAAGCGATGAAACATGCGCGGCTCGCGGGGAAGTGTTTTGTCGGCGCTTTCGTGGGGTTCTCGGCGCTTTGTCGTGCGATTCAGCAGGCGCCGCGAATCGATATCCTCTGTGCAGGCACCGATAATCAAGTGACGCGCGAAGATGTCCTTTTCGCGGGCGCGGTGGTTGACGATTTGGGATTGGCAAAAGGCGTCACGATTCAACTCAACGATCAGGCGGCGATTGCCCTCGATGCATGGCGCGCGGCGAAGGCGGAGTGGCAGACACCTCGGCTACTTCTCGATCGCCTCCGAGCGAGTCTCGGCGGCCGAAATGTCATTGAGATCGGGCAGGAGCGAGATATCGAAATTGCGGCGGAGATTGACAAGCTCGATGTAGTGGGCGTTCTCGATGCAGCCAATGGGCTCATTCGAAAAGGCTAGGGAGTGGCGTTACGTGGAAATTATTGAGGATGTCGCCTGCACGGTTTGCGGATGCGTTTGCGACGATCTCGAAATTGGCATGAAAGATGGCAAGATTGTTTCGCTGAAGGGCGCCTGTGAGCTTGCGGAGCCTTGGTATCGGAGTCAATCGGAAGCGACACGGGCTGTGGCTGAGTGTGAGGGTAAGCCAGCGAAATATGACACGGCGGTCGTCGCTGCCGCGAAGATACTCGCCAATGCAAAGGCGCCGCTAATATTTGGCCTCTCGCGAAGCAGCACGCCCGGGCAGCGTGCGGCGGTGCAACTCGCCGATGAGCTGGGAGCGGCGATTGATACGACGGCTTCCCTATGCCATGCGCCTTCGATCATGGCGGTGCAGGCGGTAGGGGAATCGACTTGTACGCTCGGTGAAGTGAAGAACCGCGCTGATCTTGTCATCTTTTGGGGTTGCAATCCGGCGGAGAGTCATCCGCGGCATGCGGAGCGTTATTCCGTTTTTGCCAGCGGAGAGTTCATTCCCCAAGGACGAGCCAATCGCACGGTGGTGATGATTGGTGACAAGCGGGAAGTACATGATTGGCGGCTTGATCGAAATGGGGCGAAGCCCGATTTTGTGATTCCGGTCGAGCCGGGGCGGGATTTTGAAATAATCTCGATGTTACGCGCGCTCGTTCGAGGTATTCCGCTTGAGTCGCTTGAGAACACTGTTTGGCAGGCCATCAGTAGAGCCTCAACAAATGTGCTGAAGGATTTTGCTGAGCGCCTGAAAGCCTGTAAGTGTGGAGTGTTCTTCTTTGGGCTAGGACTAACGCGAACTAGCGATCAACGGCTCAGCGAATCGACGAGCCACATGACCGTCGAAAATCTGCTCAGACTCACCAAAGAACTCAATGCGTTTACTCGATTCCATGCGCGGCGAATGCGGATCTATGGCGACGTGACTGGGGCGGACAATGTGCTTTGCTGGCAGACGGGCTATCCTTTTAGCGTGAATCTTGCGCGAGGGTATCCGCGCTACAGCCCGGGAGAATATTCGGCGGATGAACTACTCGCGCGCGGGGAGGTCGATGCTTGCCTGCTGATCGGTTCCGAAACGCTGCCGCAGTTTTCGGCTGAGGCACTAGCGCACTTAAGCAAGATTCCGGTGGTGGCGCTCGACTATCCGGCGTCGGAGTGTTTGGTTGGGCCCAAAGTTCGATTCACGACCGCGCCGTATGGCCTCGAAGCGGCGGGCTGCGCGTATCGGATGGATGAAATTCCGATACCGCTTAAAGCGATCTTGCCGGCGCGTTATCCGACCGATGAGCGAGTGCTCCTAGATTTGTTTGATGCGCTGGCGGCATCGAGCAGAACTTAAACCTTACGATATCCGAGCGCTTCGATGACTTGGAGCATCTCTTCGAAGCTGATGAAGCGGCGATGATGACCTAGTTTGAAGGCATCGATGGCGACCGCCAATTCGCGGGCGGGAGCGGAGAGTTCCGAATGACTGTTGGAGAATTGACGACGTTCGATTCCGCGAAATTCATCCCGGGGAGCGCGTCTGTCGATGAAGGACTCCTCTTCCCGCGCCGTGGGGCTTACGGTTGGTCCGAGGGCGAAAGGTGTTTCGACCTCGTTCGTCGTGGTCATCGGAGGCGTGAAGACGGACGAAATGAAGTTCGCGGACATGACTGGATTCCGAGGGAGAATGCGGCGACTCGATCACCGGGCGCAGGCAGACGCCATCTATCTACGTCGCACGAATGCGCAGGTCAAATCGACTGTCAGCGACTGAGATGGCCTGAACTCAAATTCAAGCTTTGGGGCGATTTGACCGGAATAATCGCTACGATTAGTTCTTTCGCGGTCGCGTCGCTACGCTCCGCTCCGGTGCATCGATCGCCGCCGCGAGTTGGGCGAAGCGTCCATCCTCTGGCGATAGTTTTTGGGCTTCGCCCAGCGCAAGTCGCGCGCTGGCGGGGGAGCCGCTGAGGTGGTGCGATCGGGCGAGTTGAAAATAGAGCTCCGGCGAGCGAATGCCCTTTCTTTCCGCTTCAGCGAGGGCGGTTGTCGCATCGCCATGCCGCTCCATGCGGGCGAAAGCGAGGCCGCGCAAATACTCTGGCTCGCCGCTGAACACTGCATCGGCAGTGACACAAGCGCGAGAATCGAGTGTAGAGAGACAACGCTCTAGACGGCCCTCTTGGAGATAAACTTCCGCCAACTCCATCGCAACGCTGTATTGATTGGGGTCGATTTGCAGCGCCCGATGGTAAGCTACGATCGACTCGGCGCCCTTTCGTTCTTCGCGAAGTAGTCTGGCGTGCAGCACCCAGGCGGGTGAAGAGGTTGCGTCTTGCCGCAGTGCTTTGCGAACGCACTCCATCGCGGCGGCGAGTTCGTCTTGCTCGTAGAACTGTTCGCCTAACTCGACGAGCAGATGCGGGTCACCGCCGGAAAGGGAAACCGCTTTTTCGAGATTCTCAGTCGACTCAACGGAGCGGCCTTGCTTCCTCCTGAGTTCGGCCAAAAGCACATAGCAGCGTTCATCTTGCGGGTGCTTGGTGATCGCGTCTTGAAAGCAGCGTTCGGCTTCGTCGGCATTGCCGCGCTGCATCGCTTCCGCGCCGCGCAAGGCGAGTTGACGAACGGCGACAAGGTCTTGCTCATTGCGATTCCAGCGACAGATCTTGCAACCCGAGCCTGCGCAAAGGAGGCTCACTAAAAGCAGGCCGCGAACCCAGGCGTTACTCGTGAGGCGAGTCGCTTTGGTGCAACCAAGTGGTAGGTGCGCAGGTGGGTGCATGCCGCTTCGAGAGGGACATTGGTGATCGCGCAATTTGGCCGCGAAAGAGTATCGTTTTGACGCAAAAGGCACAAGAAAGAAGCGTTACGAACGGATATTGCAGCGTAACGCCGCGCCAGCAGTGACAGCGGGCGCCCATTGTCGAGATTTCACCCTTCGCGATACGATGATGTTTAGCACTAGGCTTTGAACCATGCTTTTGAACCATGCTTTTGAATCATGTTTCGCACCGGGAGAGCGGCGGATGCCCGCGATTTTCGACCATCAGGGCGTCAAATTCCTTTACCCCGATAACTGGAACTTGGCGGCGCAAAGCCTCGATACATCGCCCCAGGTGATCGAGCTGCAGAGCCCCAGCAGCGCGTTTTGGACGCTTCATGTCTATACGCTCGATGGCGATGCTGGCGAAATCGTCGACGAATTTCGCGATGCGATGATCGATGAATTTGAGGGTTTAGAGGCCTGGCCTATCGAGGAGATGGAGGGCGAAGAGCCAGTCCTTGGATACGACATGTCTTTCTACTGCCTCGATTTCTTAATCGCCGCCAAAGTTCGGTGCTGGCGATTTGGCAATGCGCTGCTCCTCACGCATGCCCAAGCGGAGGATCGTGAGTTTGAAGAGATCGCGCCGATTTTTCGCGCGATGACAATCAGTTTGATGCGCGAGTCGACACTTTGAGCTACTTCGAAACTTCTTCATAAAGCGGTAAATGGCGGTAGTAGACCTCTAGCGAGAGCAAGTTGAGCGCGGTGACATAGAGCCTGCCGCCGTGAGCGGCCCATTTGTCGCGGACTGGGTAAGCGGGATCCCAACTTCCGCCGAGTTGACCCTGCTCAATTTGCGACTCGATGAGGAGCGGATGTAGCTTTCGATTCCATTCATCCCAGTATTCGCCGCCCATGTGAAACATGACCTGCGTGCCGTAGTACCAATA
>JBKJSI010000162.1:0-7156 GCA_046595915.1 Pirellulaceae bacterium | reverse complement strand
GCAGCTCCATGTCTTGATCGAAGTACTTAATGCCTTGCCGGCAAACCTTTAACGCTTCAGGAAGGTCGCCGAGCCCAGACAGGCTATTCACGAGCAGCGCATACGCTTTTCGAACGTGCGATTCCTCGATATGGGAAACAGCCAAGCATTTCCGAAGCCATTCGACGGCCTCGGCATGGGCCCCCATGTCGTCATAGGTCATTCCCAGATTGAAAAGAACGAAGGGATGATCGGGATGCTCTGCCAAATCGAGTTTGAGAAGCCGTAGATCTCGCTCGTACTTGCGCTGCTTCGATTCGGGCGAATGCTCCGACCCGGAATGCACAACGTAAATGTCGGTCCACACGACTTGGCCGCCCAGCCTACGTATCGCCCCCAAAATCTGCTCATGAATTCGATGCTCAAACCGAATCGCTGGATGATTGCGGATGAGCTTTACATGGTCGACACAAGTCACCTCACGTTGCCGGCCATTCTCCGGGCCAGGGCAATGAACTTGCACAATATAAGCCAATATCTCAGGCGGGGATGCGCGATATGCGAGTTCTCGAAGATTGCGACCATTGATTTCATCGATGGTGTCATCGGTGTCCATCCAAAAAATCCATTCGCCTGTGGCGTGCCGAAGCGATTCATTTCGGGCCGCCGAAAAATCATCAATCCACGGGAAGTGAAAGACCTTCGCGCCGTAGCGCCTTGCGATTTCAGGCGTTTCATCGAGTGAGCCCGTGTCGACAACGATGATTTCATCGACATGAGGCGCAATGCTCGCAAGACACGCATCGAACGTTCGTGCGTTGTCGCGCGCGATGATGCACACCGATAGTCTGGGACGCACATGGCCATTTGACGAAATCATAAAGGCCTCAATTCTGAATCAGAGGAAGTGGATTTGGTTGGGCTTGATTCACAGCAGCGCGCAGTGCATCGATCGCCGTCCGCGCGTAGTCGCGCTTTCCTTCCGGAATGCCGGGGCACTCCACAAGAAGTTCCTCTGCGGAAACACGTTCCGCCTCGTTGAGCGTAAGTCCTTTGATGCGCTCGGTAAGCATCGAGCACAGACCAATTGCAAAGCCGCAGAGGAACGCATCAAAACTCGTTTCAACGACAATGCCATCGACAGCCTTGATGGCAATTTGCAAATAGACCGGCTCGCCATCAATGCTGGCGCGTCCCACTCCAGAAGGTTCAGCCAGTCGCTTCATGTTCTTTGGATGCGCTGCATGTTCACCAAACGTCGTCATGCTGATACCCCTCGTAGAGGCAGAGTGAGCGCGCGCAATCGTAGGAGAAAAAGAAAAACATTCCAATCATTTTGGAGAAAATTGATTTGACGCTTTTGCGGTAATAGAAGATATTCGGTCGGAGATCGATCTCTTGTTCGCGCGTTGAGACTGTCAGCGATCGGAGGCAAGATGATTACCGGCGTCGTCCTCGCGCGAAATGAAGCGCGCCACATTGCGGCTTGTCTCGCTTCTCTTCGCCCGCATGTGGGCGAACTATTTCTGATCGACATGGAGAGCAGCGACGAGACCGTCGCGCTCGCCAAGCCATACGTCGATAAGATTATTCCGGCCAAGAAAACACCGAACTTTGATGCGGCTCGCAATCTGGCGATTCCGGAAGCACGCTTTGAGTGGCTCTGGTATCTCGATGCGGATGAGCGAGTTTCTCAGGCGACCGCACAACATGTGCAAGAACTGATTCAGAAGCATGGTCATGAATTAGCGGCGATTTGGATTCCCTTCAAAACACATTTCTGCCAGAAGTGGATCGAGCATTGCGGCTGGTGGCCCGGCTACACAATGCCGCGAGTATTGAAACGCGGTCGATTTAAGTTTTCTGAACGTCTTCACGGCGGGGTCGATGTTCAAGGGCAGCATTACTATCTTCCGCCTGACCCGAACCTGGGCATCGAGCACTACAGCTATGACTCGATTGAACATTACCTCGAGAAATTCAATCGGTATACCTCGACGGAAGCACAGCAGTTCAAGCAAGCCGGCGAGGCGCTCGATTGGGAAACGGGTCTTCGCGAAATGGTCCGCGATTGGCAGCATTACTACGAAGATGGCCAAGCGGCCCAAGATGGCATTCATGGGTGGATTCTTTCTTGGCTAGGTGGTCAGTACCGCTGGTTTGCAAGAGCCAAGCTGCTCGATTCGGCTTCGCCTGAAGCGATCGCCCAAGTTGCGGTGCCAGCGACGCTCGATGCGGCGCTGGAGGTGATGCAGGATGAGCTTGCAAAACGTCGTGTTGCAAATCCTCAGCTGCCCCTAGGGGTGGTGTTCCATTCGCCGCTGTGGGATCCCAGCGGCTACGCGGAGGATGGCAGGACTTTGCTACGCGCGTTGGCGGCGGGAAATCGGCAAGTTGCCGCCAAGTCGATTCCCTGGAGCCACGACGTTTGTCCGATGCCTGTTATGGAGCAATCGCTGTATCGCGCCCTGGAGAATGCGAAACGTCCCAGTCATTCGATTGCGATTACCAACTGCATTGCGACTCTCGTCGGACCTGATTCAGGTGCGGCCTACAACATTCTTCGCACCACCCAGGAAACCGATCGCATTCCTGCGGATTGGCTGCCGCGATTAGCAGCCTTTGATGAGATCTGGGTGCTGTCGCAACATAATGCTCGTGCCTTTCGCCAGAGCGGCGTCGCGCCCGAGAAACTGAGAATAGTCAATCCAGCATGCGACACCGACATCTTTAGGCCCGAAGGAAAAATCCGCCCGCGACCGGTGGGATTGGAAGACAGGCTTATCTTTCTATCGATTCTCGATTGGCAGCTTCGCAAAGGCTGGGATGCCTTGGTAAAGGGATTTGTCGAAACATTCAAACTCGAAGATGGCGCGGCTCTTCTCTTCAAGATCACTCGGCAACATGGTCACTCCATCGACTTGGTGAAAACGCAAATCAACGATGTCCTTGCCGAAATCGGAACCAGCCTTGATGAGCGTTCCGACATAGTTCTGCTGGAAGAATTCTGTGATTCAAGGGCATTGGCTTCGCTCTATCGATCTTGCGATGCATTTGTGCTGGCCTCGCGCGGCGAAGGCTGGGGTCGTCCCTACATGGAGGCGATGGCTTGCGGTTTGCCAACCATTGGTACTCGCGGATCGGGCAATGATGACTTCATGCATGAGGGAAATTCTTATCTCGTGGATGTTGAGCAAGTGCCGGTAAATGAGGAAGCGATCCGAGAAATCTCCGTTTTTGCAGGGCATTACTGGAACGAGCCTGATCTGGGTTCTTTGAAGTTTCAGATGCGACGAGTTTTTGAGCTTCGCGAGCATTCCCGCGAAATTGGTCGTGTCGCAGCGGGTGAAATCGCGAAGAGCTTTTCATTGGAGGCGCTTGAGCGTAGCGTTACAGCGATGCTTGATGAGGTCGAAAATTGCATGGTTCCGTCGATGCTTGAGCAACCTTCGACGGAGACCCTCTCCATTGAGCTCGAAGGGGAGTTTTTTGCGGGGCATAGTTTTTCGAATATCAATGAATCGCTCGCCTTGGGCTGGGCGGAAGATGCCCAAATAGCCCTTTCGTGCACGCGGCGCGTCATGCAACCGCCACAAGACCGCATCACGCCTGCCGCCGGAAAGCTCAAACCCTACCTCCACCGACCATTTTCTGGCGAACCGAATATTCTGATCCGGCATGCCTTCCCGCCCAATTGGAATCCGCCCGCAGGTGCGAACACCAAATGGGTCCACATTCAGCCCTGGGAATTTGGCGCCTTGCCGGTCGATTGGATCGCTCCCCTGAAATATCAAGTCGACGAAATCTGGGCGCCATCCGAATACGTTAAGCAGGTCTATGTTCGAAGCGGCATCCCCGCCGAGAAAATCATTACCATTCCTTGGGGGATCGACGAGCAAGTTTACCATCCCCAGGCCCCTCCTCTGCACTTACCGACCACGAAATCATTAAAACTGCTGTTTGTGGGTGGCGCGATTCCTCGCAAAGGCTTTGACATTCTCTTGGAAGCCTATCGCCAGGAGTTTTCACGCGACGAAGATATCTGTCTCGTGGTGAAGGATCTTGGAACGCAATCGTTCTATCGTTATGGGCATTGTCGCGATGCGCTGCAGGCCGCGCTTGAGGATCCTCAGTCGCCGGAGATTGTTTATCTCGATGCGGATTTTTCCAATGGCTTGCGGGCAAGTCTTTACACGGCCTGCGACGTGCTGGTCGCGCCCTATCGGGGCGAAGGGTTTGGATTGCCTGTGCTGGAAGCGATGGCTTGTGGGCTTGTACCCGTCGTGCCGCGTGGCGGTGCGACGGATGACTTTACCAGGCAGGAATTCACTGAGTATCTCACTGCGCAGTTAGTTGCCACTCACCATGATTGGCGACTCGTCGGCCAAGCGACTGAATTATCGATCGACGTTGCGCACTTGCGGCAGGTCTTGCGGCGGCTCTATGACAACCGAGCCCAGATTCCAGAACGCGGCCAACTTGCCGCGAACTTCGCCCAGGAAAACTATTCCTGGCGAAAAAACATTCTGCCCGTAATGACCGATCGGTTGCGACGCCTCAGGGATGAACCGTCGCCGCCGATCCGGTCTAGGCCGATGCCGGTATTTCTGGGCGCTCGGGCGGTCGTGCCTCATCCCCTACCCATCACGGCTTGTTTCGTGACACATGACAATGAGGATCAGCTTGCCGATAGTTTGGCAAGGATTGCACCCTTCGTTCAAGAAATCGTCATCGCGGATTTGCAGTCTCAGGACGCTTCGATCGCGATTGCGCATGAATATAGAGCGAGAGTCTTTTCGGTAAGCTGGGAGGAGTCGTTTTCAAGTGCTCCAAATATCGCATTACAACAAGCGGGAGCGGATTGGATTCTTTCGCTCGATTTGGGAGAGTACTTCGCGGATGCCGACTGGAAACGGTTGGCTGCCCTGCTCGAAAACCTGCCTCCTCGAATCCAAGGCGTATTGTTCGACGAGCCAACCCTTGAACCGATCCCCGCCAGCGAGATTCGGCTCTTCCGCAACGATTCGCGATTGCGATTGGAATATCGTGGCGCGCCGAGTATTCGGCCTTCAATCCGGCGCAGCGAAGGCGGCGTCGTACACATCAACCTGCGAATTCAACGCGATATGCGTGTTCGATGGTCAGCCGAGGCGATCGCCACGCAGACTCGATTGCTGCAACTCGATCTCTGCGAGCGTGGGGGTGATCCCCATCTCCTCATCGCCTTGGGTCAACTGCGATTTAAGGGCGGTGATTATTTTCATGCGGAATGTTATTTGCGTGATGCGCTCAATGGGCTCACTAGACTGGACGAACGGTACGAGTCCCTAGTTCGCGCGCTGATCGAATGTTACCAATTCATGGATGATCCCTATCGGGCGGCGGAAATGAAAGAACTGCTTGGCGGCACGCAACAAAATCAGTTGACGGAGGCGTTCGCATGAAACTCTACCTGGGAGCAGGACAAAAAACGCTTGCGGGATATATGCACGTTGACTTGGAACCCGGTCCGAACATCGACGTGGTGCATGATCTCGATTCGTTCCCATGGCCTTGGGAGGACGGTAGCGCGGAAATGATCGTCGCCGAGGATGTCGTCGAGCATTTGCAATCGAGCTTAATTGCGTTTTGTAATGAAGCATGGCGCGTGCTAGCGCCGACCGGCGAACTCTACGTTCGAACGCCGCATCATGAAGGCGTCAGCAGTTGGATCGACCCTACTCATCGCTGGCATTTGCATGAGCAGTCGTTTCAGTACCTTGATCCTGACGCGTATTGGGGCCAGGTGCATCCTCATTACACGGCGAAGAAGTGGCGAATCCTGTCGCTTGGTGTTCGAGGGCCGCAGAATATTCATGCGGTGATGACGCCAAGGAAATAGGTGTTAGCTGGGTCTTCTTGACGTCCGTTTTTACTGAAATCGCGACTTTTGGAGGAGTGATTCCGCGTTTTCATTCAGTCAATTCATTGATGCGACCTTCTGAATGGAGGAGAGCCATCTCAGACAACATTCCTGCGTTGTAAATTCCCTTTGCCAAAAACCGATTGGAGAAAACGATGAATGGAACGACTACTACTTATCGATACTCAAAGATCGGAGCGTTAATAAGCGACCGCGCGGAAGGAGTATCGGACGACGTCGATGTTCGGGTTGCTCGAGTCAACCAGCTGTGGGAGCGCATCGAACGAAAGCTCCTCCGCCGACAGCCGCCGCGCAACATCACCGTTGAGATTCACCGCGAGGTAAAAGAGGAAAATGGCAAATACCTCGAAAGGCGCTTTCTTGGCATTCAACGGCAGCAGGGGGCGTGGCGACTCTGCTTAGCGATAGACTGGTCGGAATACAACGAGCAAGTTGCTCACCCGGAAATTCCGCCCAGCCTTTCGTGGAAGCCCATTTCGGAGTGCGATATTGAATGCTGGGTCCTTGCTTCGCAGCATTGGGCGAAGCTTCAAGCCGAGGTCGACCTGACTCGAACCACTTTTATTCCTCAATTGGATAGCACAATCAGTCGTCTCGAAGCTGCGCTCGCTGTAGAGTGAGCGATAAAATAGGGCGATCCCGTTTGCGAGCAGCCGGCGCAATTTGCCAGGGCGTTTGGCGAAAGCCTATCCCATGGCTGCTTTGGGCCCTCGGCCGAAATCCTGCTGACGGTTAACACTTACCGCCGGTTCTCCAACGGAGACTGATCCGATGGCAGTAACGTATTACGCTTGGGATCCTGAGGTTGATTGCATCACCGAGGAAGCGGACGCCGCTGGCGCGATGATCGCCGAGTACACGCAAGGACCAAAGCACTATGGCGGGCTAATATCGCAGCGGCGTGGAAGTGGCTGGTTTTAATGCGCCGAATGCCATTAATAGCTAAAAAACTCTCCCGGGCCGCCCCGATAACCGGGGCGGCCCACACACTTTCTACTCGCGTAATCACTTGCGGCGATTCAACCGCAATTCACCGGAAGCGAACATACCCGCCATGAGCACGACGAATACTACGCCAAAAACCCAAGCCGATCCAAACGCCGATCCGGCAATAGCCGCCACGATCAACGCTCCATTCAAATACGCAACGTTGAGCTTCATTCGAGCTCCCAATCGCACCTCGCTTTCTGAGTGATATTTGTTTTTTTGTAAATGTCACCATTTCGTCCAGGCCATCCATTCAGTTTTTCGATC
>JBKJSI010000287.1:0-14410 GCA_046595915.1 Pirellulaceae bacterium | reverse complement strand
GCCTTCTGCGCCGGCCTCCTCTCCAGGGCGCTCGACGAAGAAGGCGGAGGTGAGGAGGCGGGTATTTTTCTTGCTGATCTCGCCGCGGTAGGTGAGTTTGCAGGCGTCGCAGGTTTTGCCTTGGTACTGCGACATGAAAAGGCCGAGGCGGAAGGCGACGTCGAGATAGCCGCGCATCGCTGCGAGCGTTTTGGGGTCGATGGAGGCCATGTTCACGGCGTGGCGGATTTCGCCGGTCGTGAAATAGTTGATGAGAAGCTGTGCGCCTTCGATGGCGACTTGCGTTTGGGCTTCGTCGGTGCTGGCGCCGAGATGGGGCGTGACGAGGACATTTTGCATCTTAAAGAGCGGGGAGTCGGTGCAGGGCTCCGTGGCGAAAACGTCGAGGGCGACGCCGCCGAGCTTGCCACTTTCGAGGCCTTTGGCGAGCGCCGCTTCGTCATAAATGCCACCGCGGGCGCAGTTGATGAGGCGTGCGCCTGGCTTGAGCATCTCGACTTCTTTGTCGCTGATGAGATGTTTCGTTTCGGGCGTGAGTGGCGTGTGGACGGTCATGTAGTCGATGCGGGGGAGCATGTCGTGGACTTTTTCGACCCGCTCGACGCCGAGTTTGCTGGCCTGTTCGGCGGACATAAAGGGATCGTAGGCGAGGACCCGCATTTGGAAGGCGATCGCCCGCTTGGCGACTTCCTGGCCGATGCGTCCCATGCCGACGACACCGAGTGTCTTGTCGGCGAGTTGTGCGCCCATAAAGGAATTGCGGTCCCACTTGCCGGAGATGAGGCTGGCGTGGGCGGGCGCGATTTTCCGCGAGAGCGCGAGCATGAGCGTGAATGCGTGTTCGGCGGTGCTGAGCGTGTTGCCCGCCGGGGTGTTCATGACGATGCAGCCGATGCGCGTGGCGGCGTTTTTATCGATGTTGTCGGTGCCTACGCCGGCACGGACGATTGCTTTGAGGCGGCGGTTGCCTTCGAGGACGTCGGCGGTAAGTTTGACGCCGCTGCGGCAGATGGCGCCGTCGAACTCGGTGAGAGTCTTTTTGAGGGCCTCGCCTTTGAGGCCGGTGCGGGTTTCGACCTCAATGCCGGGAGCCGATTTGAGGAGGTCTAGGCCTTCTTGGGCGATGATGTCGAGGGCGACGATTTTGGGCATAAGTCAGTTCTGCACTGGCATAGCCAGTGGCACACAAAGAGGTTGGTTAAGAGGGGGAGTCTACTTGCACTTCCGTCCTCGCTTACGCTTCGGGTTGGGATGCGGAGTTCAATTGCACTTCCGTCCTCGCTTACGCTTCGGGTTGGGATGCGGAGTCGTGCTGTCAACTACTTGGCGTTCGCGTCTTTGAATTCGAGCATGAAGTCGCGGAGGAGTTCTAGGCCGGCGCGGGGCATGGCGTTGTAGATGCTGGCGCGGCAGCCGCCGACGCTGCGGTGGCCGGCTAGGCCGTTCATGCCTTTGGCGTCGGCTTCGGCGATGAATTTTTTGGTCAGCTCTTCGCTGGGTAAGCGGAAGGTGACGTTCATCAGCGAGCGGCAATCCTTCTGCGCGTGGCCCGTGTAGAAGTCGGGCGATTGGTCGATCACGTCGTAGATCAGGTTGGCTTTGTCACGGTTGTATTTTTCCATTTTGGCGAGGCCGCCCATTTCGTCGCGGACCCAGTTGGAGACGAGGCCGGTGAGGTAGATCGCAAAGCAAGGCGGCGTGTTGTAGAGGGAGTTTTCTTTGACGTGGTTTTTGATGTTCATGTAGCCGGGGAGCGTGTCTTGGCAGCGTTCGAGGAGGTCATCGCGGACGATGGCGATGGTGACGCCTGCGGGGCCGGCATTCTTTTGGGCGCAGGCGTAGTAGATGCCATACTTTGAGATGTCGACGGGGCGAGAGAGGATGTCGCTGGAAGCGTCGCAGACGAGTGGAGCATTGCCGGAGTTGACCGGGCCGGGGAATTGAACGCCTTGGATCGTTTCGTTGCTGACCATGTAGACGTAGGAGGCGTCGGCGTCGAGCTTGAGATCGCTGGCGCTGGGGAGGCGATCGTAGTTAGTGGCTTTGCCATCGTAGGCGACGGTGACGGGGCCTTCCTTCTTGGCTTCAGGAAGAGCGAAGCCGCCCCAGGTGCCGGTGACGACGTAATTGGCGGGCTGGGTGCGCCCGCGAAGGAGGTTCATGGGGACCATCGAGAACAGGAGCCGCCCGCCGCCTTGGAGGAAGAGGACGTGGTAGTTCTTGGGGATGTTCATCACTTCGATGAGCGATTGCTTGGCGGCTTCGAGGATATCGATGAAGGTTTTGCTGCGGTGGCTGATTTCGAGGACCGACATGCCGACGCCGGGGAGCGAGAGGAGATTGCGCTGGGCTTCTTCGAGGACCGGCAGCGGGAGCATGGCAGGGCCGGAGGAGAAGTTGTAGATGCGCTGGGTGGCGGAGAGGGTTGCGGTGGTCATCGATTGCCTCAAGGCGTTGAATTGCTTGGGTTTACGCCGAGAAGGGATTTTAGATTTTCCGGCGTGGATTGAGAAGGAGAGGCTAATTGGCTACGAGGTTCATGGGAGCAGGGATGAACGCTGATGAACGCGGATAATTTGGGTATCACACGGAGGCACTGAGGCACGGAGGAATTCATTCAAATTGTCTTGAATTCTCTGCGCCTTCGTGCCTCCGTGTGAAAATCTCATTTCGAATTTACCTCCAAGACCGCTTCCGCAAACGCATCATCCGTTTCCCAGAGCACAATCTTCCAGCAGGTGACCGTTTGACCTTTGAGTAACTGGGGGCAGATTTCGTCGAGCAGGTATTTGGCCATGTTTTCGGCCGTGGGATTGTACGGCAGCAGATAGAGCTTTTGCGGGACAACCATGTCCATTGCGGCGCGGCCGTTGGTGTCTTGGTCCCAGAGGATGAAGCCGTGGTCCCAGTTGTCGTCGATCCAGCCTTTGAAAAGAGTCTTTAGGATCGCGAAGTCGATGAGGCGGCCGACTTCATCGACTTCCGTTCCCGTGATGTGGAATTCGACCGTGTAGTTATGACCATGAAAGTGCTCGCACTTGCCGCCGTGGCCTTGAAGGCGATGACCGGCGCAGAACTTGATGCGACGCATGATGTTGAGAGGCATAATCGGTGTCCTTGAACGATTGCTGGAGTTCCGCCTTCAGGCGGCCTTTTGGATAGCTGGGCGTTTTCGCTACTCATTCCGCCTGAAGACGGGACTCCAACGAGGATTTGAGTTTTGGATTGTCGAGATGACGGGTTGCGTCGCGGGTGGTTTTCTTTTCTAAGCTGGCTCTGAGGGCGTCGGTTAGATTGACGCCGGTTTGGTTGGCTAGGCAGATCAGGACGAAGAGGATGTCGGCCATTTCATCACTGAGGCTTAGGTTCTTGTCGCTGGCTTTCGCACTCTGATCACCATAGGTGCGAGACAAGATGCGGGCGAGTTCTCCGACCTCTTCGACGAGTTGGGCAAGGTTTGTTAGCTCCGAGAAATAGCGGACGCCGAGGCGTTTGATCCAGTCGTCGACGGCTTGTTGGGCTTCGTCGAGGGTTATCGAAGGGCGGTGTGATTTTGTTAGCATGTCGAGCGACCTATCGGCGTAAAGCCGCGAGCAAAAAGCTTCCAGTCGCGGAGCGACAGGGCTACGAGGGTCGATTCTAACTGGACTGTGCCGTTTCCCGAACCCGCCGAAGAGTACTCATGGCTGATGATTTGCTGCTGATTGAGGGTGGTTTGGTTTATGACCCGGCGAATGGGGTTTCGGGGGTGGTGCGTGATTTGTGGGTCAGCGGCGGGAAGATGGTTGCGGCCCCGAGTGATCCGGCGGTTCGCCCGGTGCGGCGGATTGATGCGAAGGGATTTGTCGTGATGCCGGGCGGGGTTGATATGCACTGCCATATTGCGGGGCCGAAGGTGAATACGGGGCGGAAGATGCGCCCGGAGGATCGGCGGGATTTTGAGCCGATGGAGAAAGGACCGTTCACTCGCAGCGGCACGCTGGGGAGTACGCCGAGTTCGTTCGCGACGGGTTACAAGTATGCGGGGCTAGGCTATACGGCGGCGTTTGATGCGGCGGTGCCTCCGCTGGCTGCGCGGCATGTGCATGAGGAGTTTGCAGATACGCCGTGCATCGATAAAGGATTCTTTGTTCTCGTTGGGAACAATCACTTTGTGATGCAGTGCATCAAAGAAGGACGCCCCGAGACGCTCAAGCATTTTTTGGGTTGGCTACTCGGCGCGGCGAAGGGTTATGCGCCGAAGATTGTGAACCCGGGCGGCGTGGAGATTTGGAAACAGAAGGCGGCCGGGAATGCGAAGGATCTTGATACGGTCGTCGATCACTTTGATGTGACGCCGCGGCAGATTTTGCAGAGCGTCGCACAAGCGGCGAATGCGTTGAAGCTGCCGCATCCCGTGCATGTGCATTGCAACAACTTGGGGCTGCCGGGGAACTGGGCGACGACGCTGGAGACGATGAAGGCGCTCGATGGGCATCGGGCGCATCTCACGCATATTCAGTTTCACAGTTATGCAGGGGGCAATGTCGAAGAGGCGACGTTTGGGTCGAAGGTTGCGCCGCTCGTCGAATGGGTGAACTCGCATCCCGAAATTACGGTTGATGTGGGCCAAGTCATGTTCGGCGGGACAACGAGCATGACGGGCGACGGGCCGCTCGGTTATTATTTGCAGCAGGTGTTTGGGACGAAATGGTTTAGTTGCGACACGGAACTCGAGTCGGGCTGTGGCATTGCGCCGATCGCTTACAAGAACAAGAATTTTGTGCATGCCTGGCAATGGGCGATTGGTCTCGAGTGGTTTTTGACGGCGAGCGACCCGTGGCGGATTGCCCTATCGACGGATCATCCCAATGGTGCGTCGTTTATGGCCTATCCGGAGATCATTCATTTGCTGATGGATCGAGAGCATCGGCGCGAGGTATTGAAACTTGTGAATCCAATTGTCGCTGAGCAGTCGATGCTGAAGTCACTCGATCGGGAATATTCGCTGGAGGAGATTTGCATCATTACGCGAGCTGCGCCGGCGCGGATTTTGGGTCTCACGAACAAGGGGCATTTAGGCACCGGAGCGGATGCGGATATTACGATTTACAATCCGCAGGAAAATCGCCGGGCGATGTTTGAGGCGCCGAGATATGTGATCAAGGGTGGGCAGGTGATTGTAGAAGATGGAGAACTGCGTATGCCGGTCGCGGGAAAGACGCTGCATGTGAAGCCAGCATATGACACGGCGATTGAAGAAGAATTGCGCGGGTTTTTCGAGAAGTACTATTCAGTGCAGTTTGGGAACTATGCGGTTGGCGATGAGTGCGTAGAATTGGGGGGAGAAGTTTCGGTGAAGCCAGGCTGAAAAGGGCACTGCTGGGCAAGCCAGCAGTGGCACACGCGTGATTCGTTAGCGGCACCATATGTGGTTCGCGTCAGGCGAGACCCTGACCTACGGAGGGGAAAAGCGTGCTCGATTATCGGAAGTATTTTGAGGCGGGGCTGAGTTACACGGCGTTTTTGGAAAAATACGCCAACCCGCAGCAGTTCGAAAAATGGCGAGTGATTCATGGGCGCGTTTCGCTGACAGCGGCGCAGAAGGAACTGATTTCTTCCTTCAAACGCGACATGCCGGTGCTCTGCATGGCAGGCGCGTGGTGTGGTGATTGCGTGGAGCAGTGTCCGATTTTTGATCACTTTGCGGCGCTCAGTGAGCGGATCAAACTTCGCTTCATCGATCGCGATGCCGATGAGACGCTTAAGAGTGAGTTAACCACTTGCGGCGGCGCGCGAGTGCCGACAATGGTTTTTCTCAATGAGGATTTCGAGTTCGTGCATCGCATGGGTGATCGGACGATCTCGAAGTATCGAGATGTTGCGGCGACTCAACTGGGGCCGGCGTGCCCATCGGGTATTGGCGGCCCGAGTGATGCACTATTCAGCGCTGTGATTGGCGATTGGCTTGAGGAGTTTGAGCGAGTACAGATTCTGCTGCGGCTGTCGGGGAAGCTTCGGACTCGGCACGGGGATTAGTTGGAAAAGCTTCCAGTCGCGGAGCGACAGGGCTACTTATTTGTTAGTCGCCGATCGCTGGCTTCACTACGATGCCGCTGGTGGGGCGGAGGTCAATCAAAAGTCCGGCGTCGAGTTCGTTTAGCTTGCCGTTCTTTTGTTTGTAGTCGGTGAGGCGGCGGATTTTTTCGTTGATGGTGGGTTCGGTGGAATCTTCCATTCCTGGTGCGTGGCCGAAATCGATCTTGAGGCCACGTTCCGTTACGAGGCGATAGAGAAACGGCGCCTTGGCTCGACGGTCGTCATCGGCGGAGGGGACCATCTCGATTCTGGCGACGCCCCAGTCGGTGAAGTGATCGAGGATTGCGCCTGCGATGAGGGCAGCTTGCTCGATGCGCGGATCTCCCCAGGGAGCGCCGGGGGGCGTTTGCCTGGTTGCTCCAAGGACGCGGATTCGCGGGTAATGGGCGAGATCGACGTTGGAGAAATCGAGCGTCGAGAGTAAGACCCCGGTTTCATCGACGGGGTAACAAGGAACGCCTTCCTTGGCCGCGAGTTCGTCGTCGACTTCGACCATCGCAACGGGCTTTCGATAGGTGATATCGACGCGCACTTTCGCGGGATAGCGTTTTTCAACGCGATTGACTTCTTTGACCCACGAACAAAGAACGAAGGCGCGACTGACTTTTTCCGTTAGATCCGGGTCGAGTAGAGAGACGTGCGTGAGGTCACCATTTTCAATTGCCTCGCGCATGACGTCGCGGCGAACCCAGTTGGGCTTTTGCGTGACTTCCCAGCGATCGGCGGTGAGTTCGTATTCGGGCCAGTTTGAAATCTTGGGCGCAGTGTATTGATGGAACGCATAACTCAAAAGCGCGAGGATGGCGAGGATCGTGGCGGGGCCGACGAACCCCATGCGTTTTCGCCACTCCCAGACGAGCGCGAAAGGCAAGAAAATCCAGCCGAGGGAGTCGGAGTTTTTAGCGGCCATGTTTCGAAGTTCCCGCGTGCGCGCAATGAGACTTACTGGCTTAAGTCGGGCGCGGAAACAGCGCGGCTTCAAAGAGAGTGGCGCGGGTAGGTTAAACGCGCCGGAATAATCGCTATTGGCGGCGTTACCAGATCTGAATGCTGCTTTCGAGCTTCACGCCGAGGCGATCCTCGACGCCGGAGCGGAGGAGTTCAATGAGGCGGATGACATCGTCGGCTTTGCAGCGGGGGTGCGTGATGATGAAGTTGGCGTTGCGATCGCTGACTTCGGCGTCGCCGACTCGGCTGCCTCGGAGGCCCGCTTCCTCGATCATGGCTGCAGCGGAAGCGCCGCTGGGATTTTTGAAAATGCAGCCCGCGTTTTGTGTGGCAGAAGGCTGGCCAGCGGTTTTGGAGATCCAGGTTTTTTGCATGCGGCGAGTGAGTTCGGCGGGCGAGCCGCGCTCGAGCTTGAAACAAGCGTCGAGGATCACGAGTTCGTCGAGGCTGCTTTGCTGGTAGGCGAAACGGAGGTCATCGCCTTGGCGAGTGAGGACTTGGGCATTTCGGGTGAGGACAGTAGCGGAAGCGAGATGTTGACCAATGTCAGCCGTTTCGGTGCCGGCGTTGATATGGAGCGCACCGCCGACCGTGCCGGGGATGCCGACGAGCGTTTCGAGACCCGCGAGGCCTTCGCCGACAGCGACCGAGATGAGGTGATGTAACTTTGCGGCGCCGCCAGCGACGATTGCGTCGTCGTGGACTTTGATTTGAGCGAAGGGAGCGGCGGCGAGGTGGATGACCACGCCTTCAACGCCGCTATCGCGGACGAGCACATTCGAGCCGCCGCCGATGAGCCGGACGGGGACTTCTTCATGGCGGCAGCGCGCGACGAGGCCGACCAGTTCATCGATGTTGGTCGGTTCGGCGAAATAACGCGCCGGTCCGCCGATGCGGAACCAGGTGTGCGCGGAAAGAAGTTCATTCTCGCGGATGATGTGTTCGAAGCCCTGGACGTTCATCAATCGCTTCCTCTGCTGTGGCGGCGGAATTTACCGCATTCAACAGCCGTAGTTTAACGCGAGAAAACGATTTTGGGGCTTGGGGTAAGCTATAACGTGGGCGCACCTAACCGATCATTTGAAAGTCGGGGTTTTCGCGGAGAAGTAGCCACTTTTTGGTGGGAAGGCCGCCGCCAAAGCCGACTAGTTTGCCGCTGCTCCCAATGACACGATGGCAAGGGACGATGATCGCGATTGGATTCCGCCCGTTGGCCATCCCGACGGCTCGGGGACCACTCGGTTTTCCAATGGAATGTGCGATATCCAAATAGCTCTTCGTGACGCCATAGGGGATTTTTTCGAGCTGTTTCCAAACTTTTTTCTGGAACGGCGTACCTTTGGGAGCGAGTGGCAGGTCGAAGTCTCGGAGCTTTCCGGCGAAGTATGCTTTAAGCTGCTTAAGGACTTCGCCCATCAGCCCCTGTTCACGTGGGGCGACGAAAACCTTGGCATCTTGCATTGGACCACCGAGAAAACGGAGTTCGGTGAGCGCTTCATCTTCAACCGTGAGGGCGAGGCGGCCGATGGCGCAGATGACTTCGGTTCGGATGAGAGTTTCTTGATCTGCTTTGGCGATCATGCGTTTCCTTTCAGGGACGGTTTTGAATTTTTCGTCGTGGGTTTTGCGGCAGCGTTATTCCAGAGGAGGATCGCGGCATACGCTCGCCAGGGGCGCCACGGTTGCGACATCGCTTCAAGTTGCTTGGGCGTGATATTGCCTGCCGATTTGCAGAGGACGAGGTCGCCAGCGGGGAAGGCGTCAGGCCATTGGAGCGCTCGCATCGCGATGTAACTTGCCGTCCAGGGGCCGATGCCGGGGAGTGTTTGTAGCTCCTCGATGGCGGCCTGTGGATTAGCTGGGCCGTGGATGTCGAAGTTGCGATCGCTCCAGAATTTGGCGAGGGCGATCAGTGAATGGGCGCGGACTTGGGTGAGACCGAGCGACGCGATTTCACTCGGATCGGCGTCGGCCATACGTTCGGCGGTGGGGGCCAGGCAAGTCAGCGCCGCGAAAGGTGTTTTGATCGGCTGCCCGAAGGTGTTGGTAAATCGACCCGCGATTGTTGTTGCGGCGGCTACGGAGATGCGTTGGCCGATGATCGCCCGGGCGGCGACTTCGAAGCCATTCATGGCGCCGGGGAGTCTTGCGCCAGGGAATCTTGTTACCAGCGGTGCGAGATAGGAATCGGCGCTGAGTTGTTGGGCGATTTGATCGGGTCGGGCATCAAGATCGAACATGCGGCGGAGTTGCCCAAGGATGCGCGGCAACGCTGGTGAGAGTGAGTCTGAAAGCGTTACGCGGAGGGCGGTCTTGCCTTCGATGGGCGCGACCGTGAGCCAGCCGCGGTGCTTGCCGATGGCGAGGGTGCGCCCGTAGGTTTGGTTGTCGACGAACTCGGCGCCTTCAGCGGCGCGGTGAGCGAAGAAGCGCAGAAGGCCTTTCCAATCGAAAGGCGGGCGATAAGCGAGCGAAAGCTTGAGGCCGCCTGACTCATCGATCGCCGCCGATGCTCGCCGCATTTTGCTGGGAGTCAGTCGATAATGGGTCTGAAAAAGGCCGTTGAAGCGGCGGACGCTTTCAAAGCCGCTGCTGTGGGCGACTTGGGTGATCGGCAAACGGGTCTCAGCGAGTAGTTGTTTCGCTAATAGGAGCCGCCGCGTTTGAGCCAGTTCGATCGGAGAAACACCGAGTTCCTGCTGCATCGTGCGGCGGAGGTGACGCGAAGTAACGCCGAGTTCCTGAGCCAACGTTTCCAGGCCGCGGCCTCCAGAAAGTGCACCGGCATCAATGCGTGCAGCGGCGCGGTGTGCAAGATTCTTCACCGAATCGACTGGCGCATGTCCTGGAGCGAGCTCAGGTCGACAGCGTAAACAAGGGCGGAAACCAGCCTTTTCGGCCTGCGTAGCACGCTCGTAAAAGCGAAGATTCTTACGAGCCGGCGGCCGAGCAGTGCAGACGGGTCGGCAATAGATGCCCGTCGAAGTGACGCCTATGTAAAAGAGCCCATCAAATCGCGGGTCGTGCGTCGCGAGGGCTTTCAGGCAGTTTTCGGGAGTGAATTGCATGCGTGCAGTTTAGGGAATGCACGCATAGCCGTCTGGCCATTTTCGGACATCGATGTGGGAATCTTTGTCGGGGCTAAAAATGGCGGATTGGTTAATCGGCGTCCGGTTAGTCAGCATCATGAGCTCTGATGAGCCCCGAGCCGTCGTCGCTATAGCCGCCTTCTTCGACTTCGCCATCTTTTGGCTTCAAACCAAAGCCTAAGGCGAACGCACCGCCCAGTGCCAGCAGAATCCAAAGTAGATTCAGCAGACTGAAGCCATCGGAAAAGGCGGTCTGCCTTTTTGCGCGGGCGATGCCCGTTTTGACATTCTTTTCCTGCTCTTCTGCTTCTCTTCGCTTGAGATCCTTGTCAGTCTTGGCGTTCCAGTCCGCTGTGGCCTGCTGAAGAATGTCGGGTGGATAATCGGCCGATGCCTTCGCTGTGGTGAGTGACTTGCCCGAGGGCCAGTTCATGGGCTTTCCCGTTCGAACTTTTTGACTCGCGAGCACGTTGGCCTCACGAGCGATCATGTCATCGTCGGTAAAGTTGACGGACTGTGACCCTGCGGCCATGACGGCCCGCTGCGTGACCAATTCCGCGATGATGTATTTGCCAACGACAATGGCAGCAATCGTGATCAGTACGGCTATGACGCCATAGCCGACATCTTGTTCGCCCTTCGTGAAATAGCGGATACCAAACCCTACCGCTGCGCCAACGGCGATCACCAAGATTCCCAAGTCGTTCCCGATGGCGAACCCCAGCACCGCCCACACAACAAATCCGGCCAATGCGCCGATACCACCGCCTAGTAACGCCTTAGGAAGGTCCATGAAAGTAGCCGCCCTGTTCCGTTGAGAGATGTTGCTTGAGAGGAAGCAAGCAGGGTGGATTTTATACTTCGCCGCCCGCAAAGTCGCAAATTGACCGCCCTCTTTTTCGCTGTGGAATGCCCGAGAATGGCGGATTTTGCCGTTTACGGGGTCCGCTTAACCGGGATTTGGGGCTCGGAATTGATTCCCGGTGCGGCTTTGACAGCTACCAATCAATCTGCTCTGGGAAGAATTCCGCGATCAACTCTTGGTAGTACGGCGTCAGGCCCGCAACATCCGGTCGCACCACCGTTTTGCTATAGAGGTCATAGGGGTTGAAAGCTTGGACCCATGCCAACATGTCGCGATCATGCTCATTGGTCAGCCAGCCATATTCGTTCTCTTTGTGCCAAGGATAGAAGGAGTGGTAGCGGATCATGTAGAGCGCCGGGTCGGGTAAGTAGTCCTTCACAACGTGATAAAGATATTCATCGTGGCCCCAGGAGAGGTTGATCGCGTTGAGACCGCAGTTCGGTTCATAGATGCCGCAAGGCGTTTGAAACGCGGGATTAGCGCTGTCCGGGTTGAATTCAAAAAACTCGGAAAAGACGATTTTCTCAGAGTAAGCACAACCGACCGGAAACGTATCACCGACGACCGCCCACTGCGGTTCACCAAAGAGGCAGAGGATTTTTCCCAGGTCGTGAATCAGACCCGTCAAAATAAACCATCGCGGATGGCCATCTCGCCGAATTGCCTCCGCCGTTTGCATCAAGTGCTCGATCTGACTCAAATCGGTATCGGGATCGCTATCGTCGACAAGCGTGTTGAGAAACTCCATCGCCTGCCAAATGCCCATGCGGCGCTTTTGCTTTGGTAGATACTCGGCCCGCTTTTGCTGGACGAAGTCAAACGTTTGATGGGTGTGGTTGAGCCGATAGAACTCTTTGACGCTAGGGCGAGCTTCAGCGCGGTAATCGCGATAGGCTTCCTTCGTTTTGCCTTCCGCAGTTGACGCTGGGTAACGTGTCGCGAGGGTTTCTTCCCAGTTATCGATGTCAGGCATGGCGGTTCGTTGCGGTAAAGGTGGCGAGTGCTATCCCAACAGGATACAACGAACGGGGTGGATAAGGGAACATTGTTGATGGAGAGACCAATTGCGATTTCTCTCTCATTGGCGAGAAAAGCTCAGCCGAGGCGCCGCGCTGGAAGCGGCGATGCTCTGTCTACTCGCCGGCGCGATGGGGTACTCGCTGCTGAGCTTGTTTGTTCAGGTCATTGACCGCTCCTCGGATAGGAGAATCGCCGCCCGGCTATCTCCAAGTGGTCGCGAACTCATTCAGATTCGACGATTCGGCATCGATGTGGTCGATGCCCAAACAGGAAGATTGCTCGATCAAGTCCGCTTCATTGGTTCCTGGAGGAGTGCGCTTACGCCAGACCCAATGCACCGCTTAGCGACGAGCGGCAAAAACGCTTGGAATCAACTGAGATTCCACCGCGAGTGTTCGAACATCTGGATCACTAAATCGAGCGACATCGTAATAGCACAGCTATTTGATGAGGGCTTCATTTGGTGGAATCGTAATACGGGGGAGCGATCTCTTCTCACGGCGCCCAAAACGAACTTTATCACCGCAACGATCGACGAATCTCAGAACCGGCTCTATCTCGAGTGCGCGGAGAAGCCAGACGATCCCTTTGGCAAACCGCCGCCTGAAGACGCCGCACGCCGTGTGGAGCACTTGCACTTCGACGCAGTTCGCGACATTCGCGTTTACGAATTGAGCACGGGCAAGTTTCTCAAGGTCATTCGGCGACTGAGAATTGGCCAGCCGGTGCAAAATCAGCCTGAGCTGCGCGTATTCGCTCAGGCCGGGGTTGTCGATTTGCTGAAGTGGGAGAGTTTTCCAGAGGGCGAGCCCAAGGTCATTCAGTCGTATCGCCCCGAGGAAAAGATCTACAGCTCACTACTTCAGCCAGTGCCGGAACTCATCCAAGTTCGCGGCACAACTTTGGTCGCGTATCGGCTCTATGGCCGCAGGTATCAGCTAGCGCCCTCTAGCAGCACTGAAACACCGCTCCAATTGCCGATTTGGCCACAGGTCTCTCAGGCTTCGGAAGAAATCGCAGGTTTTGTAGGCATCGGCTATGTCCAGCATTATTCGCCCGGCCCCGTTTCCATTTGTGTTCTCGCTGGCGAGCGGCAGGTCAATTTTGAGTCCTATTGCGATGCCTTTCGGCAGTCTTCGAACTTAAGCGCAGCGACGATCTCGCCATCGCAGATTCGAATCGCTGGAAACAGCGGCGCGATATTGGAATTTGATTCGGGGAAGCCCCAGAATTGTCGCTTTTGGAGCATTCAGCTGCCGCCTTACGAAGTCTTGCCGCGAGACGCACTTGTGGTTTTCATCGCAGCCGCAATTAGCTGGATCGCTTACTCGCTTTGGGTGCGGATGTTTCTGAGTAAACAAGGTTGGCTCGTTATAATGTGCATCCTCGGCTGGCCCGTCCTCTTGTGGGGCGTCGAACGTGGTTTTTCTGGAGACCCTTACCACGCACAAATCGCATCGCGCGCGATCGGCGTCTCCTTTACTCTCCTCTGCGTCTGTCTGGTGGGGCTATTTCTCTCGAAAGGCCGAAGCCGCGCGGTCATACTCGCGCCGCTCATGTTAGTGGCGCTGCTCGTAGCATGTGCGGCGCTCAGCTACGTCGGTCGGGAACCGGAGAGCTTTTTTAGCCTCTTTCATACGACGAGCGTCCTATGACCGAGCCCCAACTCAAACGCCGTTATCCGGCGGGAACGCTCAGTCAGCTGCTCTTGCTGAGTTTGCTCATCGGACTAGTTCTTGCAACCTGGCTACGAACCAAGGCCACGATTGAAACGCCTACTCCAAAGCCGAGCGTCACTTTATGCGATGACGCGCCGCTGGCCGCGATAACGACTTCACGTCGAGTGTGGGTGATCGACTGTTTGACGGGCGCGACGAGGCTGAGCGTAGGTCCAGGAGATCTAAGAGCTCTTGGTGGCAATTCTCTCCCGGCCGTCAGTAATTCGGACTGGTATCGTTGGCCAGGATCGTCGCGAAATGGTGCGAGTGATGGAACCACGTTTACACCCAATCTGGATATCGACTTCCGTCAAGGTTTCTTCGGCAGTGGCGTTCCTAGTGACAATGCACTCATGTTTTGGGAATGGGAGCGAGGCCGGAATTCAATGCCGAGGTGTTTGTTCACTCGAGGGGGCGCGGCCATCGCGATGGAGGCGACCCATTTCAAAGACGCCGCATTCGACTATCTCATTGTCGACCTCGCCTCTGGCAAGCGAACTGAGTTTCGCAGAGCCTTCAGGACAAGCGATTTGGCAGACCAGCCTTCGATCATGGGTGAATATGTTGTATTGCCGGCGACGAAAGGAGAGGACTACAAAATCATCGATCCCGCTACGGGATTTGTCGACGGTCCGATCGAAGCACAAATCCGTCGCCGGTCCAAAAAAGATCCTGGCTTTCCTTTAGCGGCA